>CAYUZA010000019.1:0-26117 GCA_964449535.1 uncultured Saprospiraceae bacterium | reverse complement strand
GATCCTTCTACATCTGACCACGCACGGCATAAAAAACAGCGAAGTTTAATTCATATTTCATTTGCAGTGCTTCTAGGAATATGCATCATAGTTTTCAATGCAGTAAGCAATGAATCAGTAATTTCCAGCTTATTCGATGCCGCTGGTTATACTTACGGTCCTATTCTAGGGCTTTTTGCATTTGGTATATTTACTGAAAGAAACATTAAAATAGCTGCTATTTGGCCTATATCGTTAGCCTCTCCGATAATTTCGTACTTGATTAATAATTTTTCAACACAATTATTCAGTGGATTCCAATTTGGCTTTACCATAATTGCCCTGAATGGTTTGCTCACTTTTCTAGGGTTATGGATATTTTCAAAAAAACCAGATCCAACAGCATTACTTTTCAAGTAAATATGGGTGCTACTAAAACAACTTTTCTCAAAAATCAATGTCTTACATTTGCGTCCTAAAATTAACCTGCAGTGCATAAATCCGATATTTTAGTGATTGGTTCTGGTGTAGCTGGATTGTCTTTTGCCATCAAAATGGCCGCCAAACGACCAAATTTAAAAATAACCCTTCTATCTAAAACAGAAGTAGAAGAGACCAATACCAAGTATGCACAAGGTGGTATTGCCGCTGTTTGGAACTTCGATGTAGACTCCTATCAAAAGCATATAGATGACACCCTAGATGCCGGAGATGGTCTTTGTAATCCTAAAGTGGTAAATTTTGTCGTAAAAGAAGGCCCACAAAGGGTCAAAGAACTGATGGAATGGGGTGCTCGGTTTGATAAAGAAACCGGAGATCATAAATATATGCTCGGAAGAGAAGGTGGACATTCTGAAAATAGAATTCTGCACTTCAAAGATTTAACCGGATGGGAAATTTCGAGAGCACTTTTGGAAAAAGCAAAATCTTTTGACAACATTCAAATTCTGGAAAATTATTTCGTGGTGGATATACTCACCCAACATCACCTTGGATATACAGTAACCCGAGTCACCCCCAATATCGTCTGTCACGGAGCATATGCCTTGAATAAAACCAGTGGCAAAATGGAAACCTTCCTATCCAGAGTAACCGTAATGGCTTCAGGCGGAGCAGGGCAAGTGTACAAAAATACAACCAACCCCCTTGTGGCCAGTGGCGACGGAATAGCTATGGTGTATAGAGCTAAAGGACGCGTTGAAAATATGGAATTTGTACAATTCCACCCTACTGCATTATTCAATCCAGCAGGTGAAAATCCGGATTTTCTGATATCAGAGGCAGTGAGAGGATTTGGTGCTATTTTAAAAACAGCAGATGGGCGTGAATTTATGCCTGATTATGACTCTAGAGGGTCACTTGCACCCCGCGATATTGTAGCCCGAGCCATAGATAACGAAATGAAAAAACGGGGAGAAGATTACGTTTTTCTGGATGCGCGCCATTTGGACCAAAATGCATTTAAGGAACAATTTCCAACCATCTATCATAAATGCAACAGTTTGGGAATAGACCCAGGTAAAGACATGATACCCGTCGTTCCGGCATGCCATTATGTGTGTGGCGGGATTAAAGTTGATGAAATTGGAAGGAGCTCTATACAACATTTGTATGCATGCGGCGAATGCACCAGCTCAGGATTGCACGGCGCTAATCGTTTGGCATCTAATTCTCTTTTAGAGGCATTGGTTTTTGCACATAGGATTCACTTGGACATAGTTAAAGTGATTGATGGCATCAAAGCTCCCAAACAAATACCAGAGTGGGATGCTACCGGCACCACCGAACCCAATGAAATGGTTCTGATTACGCAATCCCTTAAAGAATTAAAGGAAACAATGAGCAGTTATGTAGGTATTGTCCGATCTAACATTCGCCTCAAAAGAGCATATGACAGGCTGTATTTGTTGTATAAGGAAACCGAAGACATGTACCTTACAACTAAAATTTCCCCCCAATTATGTGAGCTCCGCAACCTGCTGACCATTGGTTATCTAATCACTAAATCGGCAATGATGAGAGATGAAAGCCGTGGTTTACACCACACTACTGACTTTCCGCTTAAAAGTCAATACTTAGAAAATACTATTTTATAGGCTATATTACACCTGAAAAAAAGGAGCTCAAAAGGGTTACTTTTACTTAACAACCTGATGATCATTTTGTTAGTTTGAATTCATAATAAATTAACAAAATAAAAATGTGAGCTGAAGAAGCACAAAAGATAAATTACCAGCTAAAGAATTGCGAACTTTGTACTAACGCATTCGTATCTGCTTACCTTTTTTAGTTATTAAAACTTTAGTATTGTTCTGCAAAGAATGATGTTAGAGAATGGTTTGCTGTGTGCGTGTTTAAAAACAGCATGTATTATCTTATGAAAACGACCATACAGGGTTATATCCAATTTGCCAATCAACGTAGTTTTGAAAAAGCATTGCAAGCATTTCAAAACAGAGCAAACGTTTATTATAAGCAAGAGTTTTTGTTCAAAACTCCAGAGTTTTTTGATGGTGAACATTTCCGCTTTGTAGTACCTAAAACCATCATTGAACTCAGTGAAAAGTTTTGGCGAAATACCGTGGATGCAGTGGAGTTTTTAGCACAATTTGCAGTCCATGGCAAAGTCGAAGCCTACAGGCTGGAAAATGGAAAAATAGCTCAAAAAGTTGTAATTGAGCCGATCAACGACAAAAAGATATCACAAGATTTTCAGCAAGCCGTTCAAATAATCAGCTCAAAAACAGGTGACTTAAGTGATGCAAAATCGCTACTGATTGCTGTTTTGGAAACGGAACCTAAGCACCAGCAGGCGGCCGAGCATTTAGGCTGGATTTTTCTTAAAGAAAAAAATTATCCGGCAGCTATTGCTGTATTGCAACAAGCAGCACTACCTGGCATTCCTTCGGCAAGGTCACTTTATTTAAAAGGTATAGCTTACTCAAAGCAATCAGAACCTGAAAAAGCACTTGCAGATTTTGACCATGCGGTGAAATGCTCAATGGGTATTCAGGATATTCATTGGAAAGCCCGTTTGTATAAAGCAAAAACATTAGTCGAGCTAGAAATTACGGACAATGCTGAAAAAGAGTTGTCCTATTACTTGGAGCGCACCTTCGAAAAAGATAGTAAAAATGAGCTTGCCAGAAAAGCAGCTTATTTTTTGATGGGACAAATCCGCTTCAAACAATCTGAGTTTCAACAGTCTCTTGATTTTTTTGAAAAAGCCATCGCCTATACCCACGACGAACCCGCTGTATCCAGTGCAAAATGCTACTACTACCGAGGCTTGGTTCGTCAAAAATTAGGTGCTGCTGCTTTTGCGGAGGATTTTGAGCTCGCCAAATCCATGGGCTTCGAACTTAGTGCTTCACACTGAAGCTAACTTTTCAAGCTTTCGGTATATACTGCTCTAGTTTTTTGACGTTTCATTGTAAATGCACTAATGACAATACTGCAGAATTACCGCATTACCATGTGTTTCAACCCCAAATTTTGGTTAGTTACGTTTTTTATCTTGTTTGCGTTTTCCGTAAATGGGCAAAAACTTTACCATGCAGATGGTGGACCAGATCCAAAGACTCGAAAAATATATGGGCAGGGTAGGATTGCTTTTGAGAAAAAAGAATTTGACGATGCCGAAAAATACTGGAAAAAAGCGCTTTCAAGTGATTCACTTTTCGTTCAGTGTTATCTTGACCTTGCTGCATTGTACAGCAAAAGGCGGCAATGGTTTCTGGGGGGCGTTGCTTACCAGCAAGCTTTTGCACTACAAGGCGATCTGCCAGGATATTTTCGATATAGTTGGGGTTTATGTCTTTGGGAAACAGATGAGTATGTCAAATGCAGAGACGCTATTGAACCCATCTTAAAAGATGAAAAAAGTAGCCAAGCACTAAAACATAAGGCAGCCAAAATATACCGAGATGCCAATTTTCATATACATTACAAAAAGCAATGCAGTGAAGAGGCTACTCCATTACCATCGGCAATAAACACGGAGCTTCCAGAGTATTTCCCTATTCTGGCGCCAGACAAACAATGGTTGTTTTTTACAAGAAGAGAGTCCCGACAGGAAGATTTTTATGTGGCTTCCAAACTAGCAAATGAAGACCAAGACAGCTGGTCGACCCCTACCTTTTATGAAGCATTAAATTCAGTACAAAATGATGGAGCTATCACCTTCTCAGCAGATGGAAATACCGCCATATTGGTGAGATGTGGACAATCAAGTCCTCACGGAGGCTGTGATCTATTTGAGAGTTTTAGAGACGCAAAAGGTTGGTCCGAACCAAAAAACATGGGAAACATGATAAATACTGAACACTGGGAATCACAACCTGCCATTTCTGCCGATGGAAGATTGCTCTTTTTTACCAGCAACAGACCTGGAGGATTTGGGGGTAAAGACATCTGGTTTAGTCGTAAAAATAAAAAAGATCAGTGGGAAAAGCCCAAAAATGCTGGCCCAGCTATCAATACCCCATATGATGATATAAGCCCTTTTTTGCATCCGGATGGAAAACACCTTTTTTTCGCGTCTGAAGGACATCCCGGAAATGGTGGGCTGGATGTTTTTATGAGTTTTTTGGATAACAATGAATGGAGCACTCCCATTAATTTGGGAAGTAGCATTAACTCTAAAGTAGACGAAAGCTGCTTCACTCTCGCCTATGACGGTAATTCAGGGCTTTTTAGTAGGGTAAAAACCGATCCAGAATCTGGTCGTATGCTCTCAGACATCTTTGAAACAAGACTTTGCCCTGAGATAAAAATCGAGCCTATGAAGTGGGTTCATATTTTTACATATTCAGCGGCAGATTCTAGTGCACTCAATCCTCGAATAGAGGCAATTTCAATAAACACTGGAGAAAGCAAGGGGCTTTATCAGAGCAATAAAACAAATCATATCGTAGTATCAATACCAGAAGAAACACCTGTTGCCCTTCATTTTTATGCACCTGATTATGCCTTTCATACCGAACACATATCTCAAAAAGAAAATCAAAAGGGAGACACTATTCTTATTTACTTACAACCATTACCTCCTTCAAAGACCACATCATCGCCTCCAGTAATACTTCATAATCTATTTTTTGATACTGGCTCATCATCACTCTCAGAATCTTCACGTGCAGAAATCGACAAACTAGCTGCATGGTTGCAAATCAATTCTACGCTACGTATCCGTATTATCGGACATACAGACAATGTAGGCAAAGCAGAAAATAATAAGAAACTATCACAAGAAAGGGCTGCTGCAGTGGTTGCTGCGTTGATTGAGCGGGGAATTGCTGCAGACAGATTAGAATCAGAAGGTGCTGGTGAAGAAAAACCTATAGATAGTAATGATACAGAAACTGGTAGAGCCAACAACAGACGCACAGAGTTTCAAATTATTCCATAACAATACGCGCTAAAATAAATACTTGCCCACTATAGGCAGACGTCTACCTGATCCGAATGCCTTAGTTGATACCCTGAGAACTGGCGGAGTCTGAAACCGTTTAAATTCATTTAGATTTACCATCCGCAATACTCTATTGACCAATGATTCTTCGAATCCCATACGTATCAAATCTGAGGGTCCTTTACAATTTTCAATATATGCCTCTAAGAGTTTGTCCAAAACTGCATAATCAGGAAGGGAATCTGCATCTTTTTGATTAGGTCTTAATTCTGCACTGGGTGGCTTTAATATTGAATTTAAAGGAATGCGCTCAACATCTCTATTCAAATAAGCAGCCAGCGCATACACCTGAGTTTTATATAAATCGCCTATTACGGACAACCCTCCACACATGTCACCATAAAGTGTACCATAACCTACTGCTGCTTCACTTTTATTGGAGGTATTCAGCAGTACATATCCAAATTTATTTCCCATAGCCATGAGATACATGGCACGTATGCGTGCTTGTAAATTTTCTTCCATCACATCAAAACTCTTGCCTTGGGTATGAGGGCCAAGCACTTCTAAATAGGCATGATATACCTTGTCAATAGGGACTTCCTCAAAATTAATACCCAAATTATGCGCTAATACCTTAGCATCATGAAGGCTATGATCACTCGAAAAAGGACCAGGCATACCCCAGCCCACCACATTTTCTGGGCCCAGCGCATCGGCCGCCAAAACTGCACATACTGCCGAATCAATTCCTCCTGAAAGACCTAGAATCGCTTTTTTAAAACCAAGTTTTTGAAAATAGCCTTTAACACCGCATATCAGTGCCTGATAGAGCAAATCCATTTTCTCAGGTGCTTTCACCGTAAAAATATTATACCCATCTGATTGCAGTTGAGAGAGATCAAAAACCCTAATACATTCTTCAAAATACGGCAACTCATCCACTAGGGTTCCATCGGGTGCAACAACCATCGAACCACCATCAAATATCAACTCCGTCTGAGCTCCAGTTTGATTGACATAAAAGAAAGGGAGGCCATATCTCCTGGCATTTTCAATGACTACTGACCTCCGACGCTCTGCCTGGACCATAGAAAAAGGCGATGCAGACAAATTGATTGCAATATCCGGCCCAAGGCTTTTCATTTGGTCCATTGGACACTCTTTGTAAAGTGGATTTTCATTGCCAATATTCCAAATATCTTCGCAAACGGTAATGGCTATTTTTTTTTCCTTAAAATAAAATACACCGGGTTTACTTCCTGGTTCAAAGTATCGATATTCATCAAAAACATCGTAGGTTGGCAACAGCATTTTATGATATTCATACACTACCTTTCCTTGATACAGAACCTGTGCCGCATTAAATAAATCTTTGCCTTCAGCTACCGGATTGATAACTGGACAACCCAATACAATCGCGATGTCATCAGAATCAGGCAAAAGTGAATCCACCATCTCCTTACACCTTACTACAAAATCACTATAATCCAGAAAATCCCTCGGTGGATAACCACAAATTGCCAACTCACTGAATACCACTATATCTGCGCCTCCATTACGCGCCTCATGAACAGCATGTCTGATTTTGTCTCTATTACATTCGAAATCACCAATAATGTAGTCCAGCTGAGCGAGTGCAATTTTCATATTTGCCTGCATTTGTGGTGCAAAGGTACAGTAAATCCATCATGCTATTACAGATAAAGTTCATGTCTAAGAATACAGCCCACCATTCCGGATTAGGTAAAAAATGATTCAACTTCATTATTAAAATGATAAACCAAGTGGAATGAGAATCTGATTTATCCTTAAGATTCAGATAAACTTTACATACCTGAACAAAACCCATCCTCAAAAATCCTAATTGTACATTCTACATGCACCTATTGAACAAAATAACTATTATTGCAAGTAATAAAACCAGGTTGCTATGCTAAAATTGTTTAGTCTTTTTGTGTTAAGTATGCTAATTGTAGCAATGACCTTTGCGCAATCAAGTAATCTGAATAGCCTAAAGTTACCATTGGAAGAAGACCCCAACCAGACTGTTACCTTTGAAGAAATGAAAAATATTCTCGTCCAATTGGACGCCACATTTCCTTCCTTTCATTTGGATAGCCTGGGTATGACAGACATCGGATTACCCCTTTATTATGCAGTAGTATCATCCGAACCCATCAAAAATTGGGAAGAAGCTTCTACAAAAGGTAAACCAGTGATATTTATCAATAATGGTATTCACCCTGGTGAGCCAGAGGGTATAGACGCAACCTTAATATTGGTTCGCGACATGCTCAGTGAACCAGAAAAATATCCCTGGTTAGAAAAAATCGTGCTTGTTATTGTGCCATGCTACAATTTGGATGGCATGCTTCGCCGCAACAGTTACTCCAGGGCAAATCAAAACGGACCTGCTTCCTATGGGTTTAGGGGCAATGCGCGCAACCTGGATTTAAACCGTGACTTTATCAAAGCAGACAGTCAAAATGCCATTTCATTTTTCCAATTATTTCAACAATGGCAACCTCACATTTTTTTAGACAATCATACCAGCAACGGAGCTGACTACCAGCATACAATGACCTTGCTGCCAACACTTCCCGATAAATTGGGTGGCCCAATGATGGAACTAATGCAAAGCCAATTACTACCCTATTTATATAACTATATGGAACAATCCGGTTGGCCAATGTGTCCCTACGTCGTAACACGCGGTGCTGATCCAGCAGAGGGCATTTATGCATTTAACGACTCACCTAGATATTCAAGCGGATTCGCTGCTTTATTTGGTACCCTTTCTCTGCTTTCAGAAACCCACATGTTGAAACCATTTATAGACCGAATGGAAAGCACAAAAGTGCTCATGAAGGGTCTCATGGAATGGGCTAGTACGCATTCGAATAAAATTATAGAACAGCAAGAGGCTCAAATCAAAGCTCTAATTCAATCTAAACAGTACGCTTATAACTGGCAATTAGACATAACACAAGCAGATTCAATACTCTTTCTTGGATACGAGCGCGAAATGCTGCCTTCAATGGTCAGTGGTCGGCCTCTTGGCAAATACAATCGCCAAAAACCTTATGCCCGCATGATACCCTATTTTCAGAAAGCCAAGGCAACACGACATGTAGACATTCCTAAAGCTTACTTGATCCCGCAAGCGTGGGTAGAAGTTATATCAAGGCTTCAAGTCAATGGCATCCAGATGAGCCGGTTAGAAAAAGACACATTAATGGCCGTAGAGGCTTATCGCATTGCAGATTATAAAACAATAACCTATCCTTATGAAGGTCATTATCTGCATTACGACATCAAAACTGAATCCGAAGAAGACTTCGTACTAATGCGCAAAGGAGATTGGTTTATTCCTACTCAGCAAAAAGGAATTAGATATATTGTAGAGACGCTTGAACCCGATGCAGAAGACTCCTTTTTTGCCTGGAATTTTTTTGATGGGATTTTGATGGCAAAAGAGGGATTTTCAGATTATGTTTTTGACGATCTGGCAAGCGAATGGCTTAAAAAGGACGAAGCGTTGCGTATGCGCTGGGAAACTCGTGTCAGAGATGATAAAAAATTTGCGGATGACAGCAGGGCACAACTTCAATTTATATACGAATCTAGTCCATATTGTGAACCCCACAGAAATCGTTACCCCGTATTTCGCAAAAAGTAGGCATAGCCAATTTTTTAAGAACCGAATACGTTAATATATCAATTGGTAAGTTATGTCTATAAAAACAGATAAATTCAGGCAATACGGGAGGTTTAGTGATATAGAGCGAAATCTTCGTCAAAAACAATATTGGAGGATGGCTATGGCCTCGTTTACTCAAGATCAACCTCGAGAAACCATTATCAATTTGCTCCATTATATACAAAACCCAAACGGCGAAAATCTGATTATCGACGAAAATGGACAGGTACTTAAGTTTGAGTTGCTACAGGGGTCTGGAAAGGTACAAGGATTTGCTGATGCACTTTCGTGCAAAGCCCGCGTACCAATAGGCCGAATCGAAAAACAGCATGTGGGATTTATGCGCAGGTTATTGGAAAAAAACTATTTTTTTCAATATTGCCGGTACACTATAGATCCAGAACAGCAGATTTGTCTGGTGTTTGACACTCCATTGAGTCTTGCCTCACCATATCAATTATATCAAGGGTTGCGCGAACTTGCCTTGGCAGCCGATATGGATGATGATTTGTTGACAGATGAATTTACAGAAATATATTTCCTTCGGAATGGAGGGAAGTCTCTTCCCCCTTCATTGGTGCATTACAAATCTACTTGTTTAAGGCATCATATCAATGCTTTATTGCACGAATTGGAGTATGGCGGAAAATCCATACAACGAAATCCAGGTACCCTCGCCTATCTGATTCTGGATTTGTCGTATCGGTTAGATTATATGTTGTTGCCCGAGGGCTTCACGATGCGGGCCATTGATAAAATACATCAGATATTTTTTCACCGAGAAGACTTGAACCTAGATAGGAAAGTCGATAATATGCTGAAGGAATTGCGGAAAATATTGGAGAGAACCGATGAACAATTAAGCACTGAATTCTATCAAACATGCCACACCTTTGGACAAGCCCAGGAAGCAACCCCTGAGCTGATCAGCACCTTTATCCGTTCTGAAATGCCAGCAATGCAGTGGTACAGATCCAATAATCAAGAAAGAGCAGCACACTCAGTTCTCGGATTTATAGTAGGATACCTGATGTATCAATTCAACTTACCCACACCAGTTCGCTACGTACTTCATCTCATTTACGAGACCCTCCATCAAGATTTCTTTTGTTGGTCGGTTGATGGTTCAAAAAACTTGGATGTAATTAGTGCAGCGCCCGAAAATCTTAAAGAGGCTATCGCTTACGCCAAAAACATAGATACTGACATTTATCCAGGTTGGGATTTTCATGTAGACAAACTAACAACGGAAGATCCCCTTAGCTTTGCAAGTAGCCTATTGGAAGCACTTTCTACTGCTCAACTTCCAAAAACCAGCCTATGAAAAACGCAATTCAGTTATATAAAAATGTAATCGCACAAATAGCTACGCCATTTGGGACAGGTACTGGTTTTTTTTGCAAAGAGTATGGTGTCATCATTACCAATGAACATGTTGTTCGAGACTGCAAAGAAGTAGTGATTGAAGGGAAGCAATTTGCCAAGCAATTAGTGCGGGTATTATTCTTGGATGCCATGTATGATGTAGCTTTTTTAGACAAGCCCGTCGAATTTAATAATTTACCTGCTATAAAATTACAAGAAAAAACACCCGAGGAAGGCGATAGGGTTATGGCGCTGGGTCACCCCTTCAACTTTAAGTTTACCTCAACTCAGGGAATTGTATCCAATGCGGCACACTATATGAATGGGATCGCTTTCATTCAGCATGATGCATCCTTGAATCCAGGAAACAGCGGTGGGCCTCTCATTGATCAGAAAGGAGCAGTGTTAGGCATCAACAGCTTTATTATTGGTGAAGCCGAGAACGTAGGATTCACATTGCCCATCCGGTTTGTTCTTCCTGTGCTTAAAGCATTTAGCGAACACCCAACTGAGACATCTGCACGCTGCGCATCTTGTATGAACATCATTTTTGAACAGGAAACCGATTTAAAAAAATATTGTCCTAACTGCGGAAGTAGCCTTATACTTCCATCCCAAATAGATGCTTATACTCCGGCGGGCACCATACTTATGATTGAAAAAGCTTTGCAAGATCAAGGTTATAATGTGCCGATGAGCAGATCTGGTTATAGTCATTGGGAAATCCAACTTTCTGACGTCAGAATACAAATATCGTATACCGAAGAAGAAGGTTTGCTGCTTGCAGAATGTATCGCAGGAAAATTACCTACCTCCGGAATAGAAGAAATGTACGCTTATTTGCTGAGGCAGGGATATGAAACAGAAGGTGTTAGTTATGCCATCCAGGGTCAAAATATAATACTTTCGGCAATGCATAATGATTTGTACCTTAATCATGACAGCATCAGATTGCTCTTTACTAACTTTTTCAACCTATCAGAAATCACCACAAAAACATTGCGTACGCGCTTTGGAATAAGAACAGTGGATGAATCGGAATAGAGATTTGCACAGAACTTTTTTTTGCAAAAAGTGTCGCCATGTATTTTAATATTGCTTACTTTTACCGACCATTGAAATAAAAATATTTGCTAAATAGGAATTCAGTCCATAGAACTGATGTTTAAGTGTTGATTTGACCAAATGATTGTTATGAAAAAATTATTCATTCTTATTTGTGCGGGATTTCTGACCATATTTACAGCTAGCGCTCAGGACATCCATTTTTCACAATTTTATATGTCGCCGTTGAATTTAAATCCAGCACTCACCGGTGTTATGAATTGTAAGATTCGTTTGGTAGGCAACTATCGCAATCAGTGGGCAGCAGTGCTTAGAAGCAATGCCTTTAACACCTATTCTGCCTCTTATGATCAGCGATTTCCAACAGGTCGTTATGATTATTTTGGTGTAGGTGCAAGTTTCTATGGTGATGTAGTAGGTCAAGGTAGATTTGCGACCTCTGCAGCAAAAATTTCAGGCTCCTATAGCCGTCGAATGGGCGGTGACCGGGTTAAAAAACATTATATGGTCGTAGGTGCTAGCCTAGGCCTCTCTCAAAGAAGTATTAATTTCTCCCGTTTCTTATTCGGAACCCAACACAATGGACGGGGGGTGGGTGACCCAAGCTTGCCGAGCTTTGAAGAACTTGACAGAGATCAATTCTTATTCGCAGATATGAATGCAGGTTTGCTTTGGTTTTCCATATTAAATAAAAAGGATAGCTGGTATGCTGGTATTGCATATGATCACTTGAATCGTCCAAATCAATCGTTTACAGACGAGGATTATATTCCGCTTTATGGAAAGTTAACAGTACATGCTGGTGGTGATTTTGAAATTGGTGAAAACTTAAGTACGGTACCAGGGATAGTAACTTTTGTCCAAGGACCTTCATTTCAGCTAAATCTTGGTAATTCCTTTCGTTTTACCTTTTTGCAAAATCGCTTTGAAGAGCAGTCTTTCCAATTTGGTGTTTGGACACGTCTAGCTAACAAAGTAGATAGCGGCATTTTGATGGATGCCTTAATCCTATCTACCCGTTTTGACTACAATCAATTTGGAATTGGATTTAGCTACGATATCAATACTTCTTCATTGCGCAATGCCACTAATGGAAATGGCGCTTTTGAATTCTCACTAATCTACAACATTTGTGGTCCTGAGGATAGAGGTGTTTATTGTCCCAAGTTTTAATAATCCAGGTCAAATCAATGTTTTTAATGATTTGACCATTTGCTAACAATGCGCCGATTTTAATACCGATAAAATACATATAGTTATTCGGGCGTTGTATATTCAAAATGCAGGAATATGTTTGGTGCAAAGAAATCTGAAATGGAATCCATTGGGACAGGAAAAGGATCATCGGGAGTTACGGTAAATCTACTTTCTACAGGATCATTATTCGAGGGAAAAACACAAACAGAGAGCGATATCCGTATTGATGGTACGTTCAAAGGTCAATTAATTTGTAAGGCACGTCTGATCATTGGCCCCTCTGGACATTTTGAGGGCGATTGTCAATGCCTAAACGCAGTAGTGGAGGGATTTTTTCAGGGCAGAATGAAAGTGCACGATACCCTCGAAGTTCGTGAAAATGGTAAAGTGAAAGGTGAAATTCAGACTAAAAAGCTTGCCGTTCAGTCTGGTGCTGTTTTCGATGTTCAATGCGACATGGGTACAAAAGGAAGTACTACGGATTCAAATACAGATAAAAGTAAGGCAACCAGTGGGTCTGTAAATGCCTGAAAAACGTAAATTTCCAGTATCTGACTATGCCAGATACTCAGGCATGGTTTTCCAATTGTTCATCTTACTTTGGCTGAGTTACTTGGCAGGAAGGTGGATAGACGAGAAATTAGCATTTGAGAAACCAGTTGTAACCATTATAATATTACTGATGGCTATTTTTGCCTATCTTTACAGCATTGTAAAGCAAACGTCCAAGCCCAAATGACCACCAAAGAGTTTTTTAGAGTCCTGCTCTTTTGCCTGGTATTATCTTTGGTAGCACATTCAGGGTTATCATTTATTTTACCCCTTGAACCTCATTTAATGTTTGGCATTTTGTGCCTTTTGTTTTTCTCGGGCGTTTTACTTATATCTTATTTTTGGGGAATTCAGCTGGCAAAAGCGCCACAAAAAACATTGTTTACCGCTTTTGCCATGGGAATAATTCTACTCAAGCTAGTGTCCGCTATCATCATGGTTGCAGGTTATAAATATATGGTCAAGCCTGATGACTTGTATTTTGTAGGTATATTTGCTTTATACTATTTTATTTTTACCGCTGGAGAAGTAACTATATTAATGCGCCTTTCGAAAATTGCAGCCTGATGACTAGAAATTATGAAGCCACCACCCAGCAAGGTGCTAACACCTTCACATTTACCTCTGATGAACTCAATGAAATGGACATTGAATTACTCCCAGATGGGAGAATCCATCTTTTATTAGCTGGAAAAAGTTATCTGTGTGCAGTTGAAGAATTGGAAACCAGTGCAAAAAAACTAAGGGTTGAGGTAAATGGCAAACGCATTGAAGTAGAATTTAAAGATGAACTAGATCTTTTGATCAGATCTATGGGCATGCGCACTACTGAAAAAAAAGCATCCAAAAATATTATGGCCCCTATGCCTGGACTTATTCTGCAATTGCGCGCCAAAAGTGGTGATGAGGTAGAGACTGGATCAGAAATTTTGATTTTAGAAGCGATGAAAATGGAAAATGTCCTGAAAGCCAACGGCTCAGGCAATGTAAAAGAAATTTTGGTTCAAGCAGGACAGACGGTTGAAAAAGGACAGTTATTGGCTATAATTGAATAAATTAAGGTTGACTTCAATTTGCTGAAAGTATCCCTATTCTTTCCAACTCTTTCAAAAATTCTTCCTCAGATAGTATGGTTACTGTGCCCAAGGCCTCAGCTTTACGCAATTTACTCCCCGCATTTTCTCCGCATACCAAAATTTGAAGCTGAGAAGAAACTGCACTAATGTTGATGGCTCCCGCCCTTTCTGCCATTGATTGTGCCTCCTGCCTTCCCATTTGAGTTAAAGTGCCGGTAAATAATATCTTTTTCCCTTTAAGTAATCCATCTGCTACTTCAGATAAGTCATTTGCGTCTTCTGTAGCAATCATAGATACTCCTGCGGCTTCCATTCGCTCTATAAGGCGACGGTTTTCCTCCTTTCCAAAAAAAGACTGCATGTTTGAAGCCAATATAGGACCAACCTCCTTTATCGAAGTATATCGCTCTTCATCCCAGTCATACAACTCCTTTATATGTTTGATTTCGGATGCAATCAAACGCGCTGCACGTTTTCCCAATTGACGAATGCTTAGACTTTGCAATAGCATATGCAATCCTGCATTCTTAGCCTTATCAATAGCATTTCGAATATTCTCAACAGATTTCACTCCAAAACCATCTAAACTGGATAACCTATCATAGTCTAAATAATAAATATCCGCAATATTCTGGATCCAACCTAAATGATAAAGCCGCTCAACCAATGACTTTCCGAAACCTTCAATATCCATACCGTCTTTGGAGACATGGTGAATGATTCGCTGAAGGGATTGGGCGGGACAAATGTCATTTTCGCAACGCCAAACAGCTTCATCTGCAGGGCGAACAAGGGCCTCCCCGCAAGAAGGACAATCAGTAGGAAAATGAATCTTTTCCTCTGACCCATTTCTAAGTTCAGGAAACGACTTAACGATATAAGGGATTACATCTCCAGCCCTTTCCACAAGTATCTGATCACCTAGCCAAATATCGCGCTCCAAGATAAAATCTGCATTGTGGAGAGAAACTGATGAAATAGTAACTCCTGCTAACGCCACTGGAGCAATTTTAGCTACAGGGGTTACAGCTCCAGTTTTGCCTACCTGATATTCGACTGCTAGTAATTTTGAGGTGGCTTGTTTTGCCTTGAATTTAAATGCGACTGCCCAACGTGGATGGTGGCTGGTACTCCCACAACGTTGTTGGAGCAAATAATCATTGACTTTGATTACCATACCATCAATCTCATAAGGATAAACCTCTCTTTCGGATTCCCAAGTTCTGCAGATTGGCAAAACCCTATCTATACCTTCCACCAAACTAGCTTGCTGAAAAGGTACTTTAAAGCCCAATTGATGCAGGAGTTCTAATGAAGCATGATGCGCGCCAATTTGATGCAGTACATCCTCCCCCTTTTCATTGTAGGCTGCACTAATTTGGTATACAAAAATCTCCATGCCCCTTGACTGGATGTCTTTTACTTCTTTTACCCGCAAACCACCAGTAGCGGCATTTCGTGGATTGGCAAACAAGGGTAATCCTGACTGTTCCCGGGTTGCATTAATCCGGTTAAATACATCCTTTCTAATCAACGCTTCCCCTCTCAATTCAACCTTAAACCAACCTAACTTTGAAAATGGTACAGAAATAGGTATACTTTTGATGGCGCGAACATTGGCTGTTATTTCTTCACCCATAGTTCCATCACCACGGGTTGCGCCCCGTACTAGTTGATCCTGCTCATATACCAAAACTATAGTTCCACCATCAAACTTTGGCTCAATGCAGTAGGAAATAGGTTCCGATGCTGATAGTCCAGTCCATTTTTTTACTTGCCTGTCAAAGTCCAATAAATCCGCTTCATCATAAGAGTTTTCTAATGATAGCATTGGGGAAAGATGTGGCACTGAAGGAAAATCCTCAGAAATATCACTCGCTACTCTCTGTGTAGGTGAATCTGGAGTTATCCATTCTGGATGCGTTAATTCTGCCCTTTGAAGCTCTTTATACAAGATGTCATACTCATAATCACTGATCAGAGGAGCATCCAATACGTAATAACGATATTCGTGAAATAGGAGAACTTCGCGTAACTTAAATACACGTTCCTGAAGATCGGAAGACTCCTTTTCGGCAAGCAAAGCCTTTGTCTGCTTATCCCAATAGGAAAGATCTTCAAAACTGATTCGCTCCATAGTGTTTGGTTTATGCTCTGGCGCTCAAAATTAAGTAATTTAAAAGCGAATTCTCTTAGTCAATAAAAAGATTAAGAAATGTGGCATTTAAAAAGTCGCCTTCATTTGCACTTTAGCAACATGTACGGTGGTTGCTAATCCCGTTTTTCTCCCTTCATAGCCCAAAAGTAATTGCACATTGTTAAGGAGTGTTCGTTCAAATGTAATATTCCAAAGTAAATTTCGCCCATTTTGCAGTCCTTCAAGCATGGCAAAAGCTACAGCTGTATTAGCATCCCCTTCAAAACGTACTTGTATGTAGGTAAATTCACTCCGAAGCGAATACGACCCACTTCGATTGATTGTATTTTGAATACCCAGCTCTCCAATATTTGCTTGCTCACCTATTTCCCCAAGCATGTTTTTTACTTGTTGCCACCTTGATTTTCCTGTTAGTCGCCAGCCCTGCTGCACTTGAACTGAAAATTCCTGTTTTGCATCCCATCCTTTAAGTTCATAGTCCCGTGTAGCGAAAGCCTCGGCTTTATTTTGTCGAGTAAATTGAGTCACAGTGCTCTGTAAACTCCAAAATCGAGCTGGATTGATGCGCAGTACATATTGCTCTTCGCGTTGACCTCTTCGCTCAAATCCAGACGTAAGCCATAATCTGCTACCTTGCTGAATGGAATGAAACTGAAGCTCAAATGTTGGATTTGCGCGATTAAAAAAAATGCTTTGACGATTAAGGCGATTACCGTTGATCACAGCAGTGTCTGAAAAATCCAGTGTAAAGGGATACCAATAAGATTGAATACTACCTTGTTGTGACTTTCTCAATGCATTCATATTACTCTGAAATGAAAATCGAGAAAGGAATTTCTTCATTCCTTTTTCTGAACGCCACCAAGAACCAGGATCCCAGAATAATTGATAATTGAATAGCATATTATCAGTACGAATAAAGTCACTGGTCAATGTAGCAATCCGGACAAAGTTCGCCTGATCAGGAAATGGCGCAAGCTCAAATTCATCCAGTTGTTGCACCCCGTCGACATTGCGATCTATCCAAATATATTGACCCTCTCCCGGACGTACCTCCAAATATACAAACTGTAGTCGCGGATCTTGACCAGATCCCAGTTCATAACTGGTCGACCAACGGAGTGAATTTTTAAGCAAGCTCTCTTGATAATTAATCCTTGCCAAATAAGTTTGGATAGGTCGAATAGTCGTTTGCTGGAAATCAGTCACTTCCAAATCTCGAACTATCACATTCCCATTCAAACGACCTTGTTTACCGGTTCGCAGTTGGCCTTCGGCACGCCATTCCTGAGCCGTAGTAAAAGTTGTAAACTCTCCATTTAGAGGGGTATAATCCGCTCGGGCACTATAACTTATTTGAGAGCTCCAACGCTGATAATCAGGACTCTTAAGCTGAAGACGGACTATATCCCATCCAAAAGAACCAGAGGTAAGCTGATCGAAAGTGTCAAGTTGACTGGATCGATCGCGCTCACCATAAAGTGACATTTCCCATTTTCCCAATTGCTGACGAATATCCAAGCGCGGCCTAGAAAAAGTAGAGCGCCCAGTCAAGCTTTTTGATTCCATTTCAGAACCAAAAAATGAAACTTGAGTTTTGCCAATGCCGGAAGTCAATTTGTAAGAGTGTCGCATACCTCTATAAAAGCCAGATTGGTCAAATCCAGTCAATTCATACTCGAGTTGGTGCGCTTGTTTCCAATTCAAAGCTACACCGCCTGTCCAGAGCGCCTCCCGAATGAAAAGAGTATCATTACTAATATTCCAGTCTCTATTAAATTCTTGATTGCGATATGGGTTGATAGATCTGAAATCAGCCCCCTTATGTTCAAAAGTAGCGTAAGGCCTAATGCTCCATTTAGAAGTAGGCGCTCCAACTTCTAGCTTACCCTGATATCGAATCATAGCTGCCAATCCCTGATCATTAGCTGCATCCAATGATGAAAATCTATTGACATCCAGCGTACTCCAGGCTGCCTCCCCGCTGAGAGTGTGATTTTTTTTAACTTGCCAGTCACCTCCTAGGGTAACCATACGCTGAAGACGGGGAGTTACTATTCGAATACTGGGTTCAAAGCGCCCCCTGGGTTTTCCTGTGACCTGATCAGGCGCTATCCATTCAAATACACGTCCATTAGCTAAATTGGCAGCTACCACATAGTTGCCCTGACCTTCTCCCACATCAAGAAAAGTAGCTACCTTAAGATCCGGCCCACCAGATGGTGTGTACCGCAAAATGCCCATGAATGTCCTGCCATCCATCAAAGTGGTATCAACCTGTGCATATAAGAGAGGATTGGACAGATTATCAGATGGCGCAGCATCTCTGATACTCGAAATTACTGCTTGGTCTATACGATCACCTAATGTACTTAATAAGCGTTTGTCTTCATCTCGCAACAATTGATTACCAGGAACATTGGCATTATCCTGCTCTGAAAAAACAGCAATTCGAATGGAGGCGTTTTCGGTTTCTAGGCTGCTTTTGACGTGATACAATGAACGCAAGTATTGTTGGTCGGCATACTCAAATTCAACAATAACCCGTAATTCTTTAGTAACCAAACGTCTGGAAGTAAATGTGATTTCTCCTCGATTGTAGTCAATAACGTAATCCATTTCCAAACCTCTGCGCAACAATTGTCCGTCAACATAAACCTTTTCTGTATTGGCAAGCACAATAATAAATGTTTCTCCATCATTACCCAACAAACGATAGGGACCCTGATTGCCTTCCAATGGTGTAATGAATTGTCTTCTGAATTTTCCTTTGGAAATTGCAAAACTTCCCTCTGATTTAACTTTCCATCCATTTGCAAGCGAATCCTCGCTACCAGCCAGAACCCCTTGAGCGCGTTTAAAATAATTTAAAAACCAAGAGTCGGGTTTATTAAGCTCAAAATCACCCGCCCTTAAATATCTTGATCCCGAACTCAACTCAATAAATATCCGATCGAATTCCTGAAGCTGCTGGGTGTTTCCTTCGGGTTGGATGGGTATTTGATTATCTGAAATCGCTGCCTTCAATTGAACATTTTCTGTGATTTGACCACTTAATTGCAAATTCAATCCAGCATTTAAAACCAAACTTTGTCTATTACCAACCGAAATACCCCTAGAAAAACTTCCTGAATATTGCAATCCACTCATATCTGCTCTTGGACCAGATGTTTTTAAATCAGGATCTTGCAAAGAAAAGCCAATATAATCTCCTGTAGGCATCGCTTGCATTAAACTGGCATCAAGACGTTGGAAAATACGGCGCTGACTGTCGTTCAATACTCTATATTTGAGTTCTAATTTCTGATTAGGGTATTTTTCTGAGAATGATTTTTGAAAAAAAATACTATCTCTGTGAACCTGAAAAAATGGGTTTTCTAACCATAACGTATCTCCATTTACGATACCATATAAATATATAACAGCCTGATCACTCTCGATGAGAACTGGATCTTCCGAATACAAAAATGTTTTTGATCGTAGATTTGACAAAACTCCACCGGGCAATGTTTGCGCTTTGATAGTGTATTGTATGTTGAAACTGATAAGAAAAGCAACGCCTACTGCAAAGGTTCCCCTGCAGGCTAAAAAAAGAGAGGCCCTTGTTAACCAGGTGACCATATTACCCATTGGTAAATAACGAAAAAAACACTTTTAGCATTATAAAGGATGCCATCCATTGTAGAATATTGTCGTTACTACCTCTATAGACGACATCATGGCGTCGAATCGATGGCATCCAATACCACAGATATTATTTCATCTTGAATGTCATTAGTCAATTCGGAGTGTATAGGAAGGGAAAATACCTGCTGACAAAGACTTTCAGTTACCGGAAGCGAAAAATCTGGTTCTACCCAATTTGAAAATGCTCGCTGACGATACAGAGGTACTGGATAATATATCATACATGGTACTCCTGACTGTTGAACTTTTTCTACTAAGGCATCGCGACGCTTACCTTCCAATTGGAGGGTATATTGGTGAAATACATGTGTGCTAAAAGAAGATCTATAGGGAATAGTGAGTCCCTTAACCCCTTCAAAAGCCGCGTCATAATAATCTGCAGCCGCTCGTCTGGCTTCATTATATGTATCTAAGTGACGTAATTTAATGTCCAAAATTGCAGCTTGAATACTATCCAGTCGTGAATTTACTCCAATAAGATCATGATAATATCTCCGGCTTTGCCCGTGATTGGCCAACATGCGCAATTTATCAGCCAATGCATCGTCCTGTGTAAAAATTGCACCACCATCCCCGTAGCATCCCAAATTTTTACTTGGAAAAAAAGAAGTACACCCTATATGAGCAATAGTACCAGTATATTGAGCAGTTCCGTCGGAACCAAAATACCGGGCACCAATGGCTTGGGCATTATCTTCAACCACATATAAATTATGTTTGCGCGCTAATGACATTATCGGCTCCATATCGGCACTTTGTCCAAAAAGGTGAACCGGAACAATTGCCTTTGTGCGTAGTGTTATAGCGGCTTCAATAATTTCTGGAGTAACATTAAAAGTTAGCGGATCAACATCTACCATAACTGGTTTTAAACGCAATAATCCGATGACTTCAGCAGTAGCAACATAAGTGAAAGAGGGTACAATCACTTCGTCACCCGGTTGCAATTCTAACGCCATCAGCGCTAATTGTAATGCATCCGTCCCATTCGCGCATGGAATAACATGCTTGACCTGCAAATATGTAGCAAGGTTATCTTGAAATTGGCGAACTGTCGGACCATTTATAAAAGCAGCAGATTGAATTACATTCAATACTGCTTGGTCTATTTCTGGCTGAATCTTTTGATATTGCCTTTTCAAATCAACCATTTGAATATCTATACGCGAACCGGATACAGCCATAATTATCTTTATCTTTATTTAAACATGCAAAGGTAAGGCATCGACAATCTTTTATAACCCTTCAGAGCCTAAATTACTGCCGAAAATCCATTATTTGCCCCACATCCAAAGCGATATTTCACAAAATCTTTTCGACCATGCTTCTTCCGAATGAGCCTCCCCTTCAAACTTTCGGGTAATCCACCTCAAATCTTTCGGTGCAGCAGTCTTCATCACAGCATCAACGAGCTTTTGATCCTTCTCATAAAAAGCATCCAGTGTTTCCGTCCCAAAATCAAAATATAAGGTATGTTGATTTAGCTTTGGAACCTTAGACTCCAAATATTGCCTCATAGCTATAGGAAAGGGATTAGAATCATCTAATAAAAAAGTGCCGGGCCAATGAGTAGACAAACATGCTGCACCACCAAATTCGTCAGGATATTCACAAAGTGCATATAACGAAATTAAGCCCCCCATGGAAGACCCCATCAGAAAATGACCTTCCTTATCAGATTTAACCTTAAAGTGAGCAAGAATATATGGTTTTAGTTCATACACTATAAAAGCTACATAATCATCCGAACATACGGGACCAGAAAACAAAGACGAACCTCCTGGACGTTCTCCTGACATTAAGATTTCCCTCTCATAAGCAGTCATTAATTGAAGAGGCTTTTGAGGAAAATACTCTCTATGTCTGTGCGGTCCGCCATTTGCAATACCCACTACCATGGTTGGTGGTATCAAACCATTCGAAACAAGTGAGTCCAAATGCTCATCAACATGCCATTCTTGCCCATTCCAGGTAACATTTTTGTCAAATAACATCTGACCATCATGCATGTACAATACAGACATCTTTTCACCCGTGTAAGTATCACTAAAAGATTCTAAGCGAGGAAGCCAGAAATAGATGGTTCTGTTTCCAATTCGAGGAGAATTAATGGTAATAGAATCTAATGTGCCGACAGAGGCTCGCATAATTTGAGCTGCAACTTCACCTGTTAAAGGTAGAAAGGCAGATAACAAAATTAATGATTGAAAAACATTTCTCATATGCAATTTCAATAACATTCAAAAACGAGAACAGATTGTTTTCCAATGGTAAACGTCTTATTAAATATACCTTCTTCACCTGTTAGCACATTGCGAAAACCCCGGGCACCTTCCAAACCTTCTTCATAGCGTGCTGTGGTTAGGGTTTGATCATCTTCACTTAAATTTAAAACTACCATCACTTTTTCATCATCCAAGTTCCGAAAATAAACATAAACATTGTTTTGTGGCAAAAAATGCAGGAAGCTCCCTTCTTGCACTGCTTTTGAGGTTTTCCTCCATTGGAGGAGAGTTCGGGTTATATCATGAAAAGCCTCTTGTTCTTTAGTACGGCCTGTTTTGTTAAATGCATTATTAGTATCGTTATTCCAACCGCCAGGAAAATCTCGACGAATGTCTGCATCTCCAACCGACTTTTGGCCTCGCATACCAATTTCGGAGCCGTAATAGAGCTGCGGTATACCCCTGGTGGTAAGAATTAGAGTCATTGCCATTTTATAAAGATTAAGATTGCCATCAAAAAGCTCATTAATGCGAGGGGTATCATGATTTTCGGCAAAGACAAGCAGCTGATTAGGATCCGGATATAAATAATCATTTACAAAATTTTCATACAGTCGGATAGCACCTTTATCCCAAGATGGACGCGTTTCATTAAATGCCAACATAACCGCATCATGGAGGGTAAAATCCATAACTGAAGGCAGATGACTATTATAACCTTGCAGGCCTCCTATAGGACTATTGGCTTGCCAATATGCAATTTGAGATGTTTGGTGCATCCAGACTTCACCAACAATATTTAGGGAAGGGTACTCATCCAATATAGCACGGGTCCACTCGGCAATACTCTCTTTGTCGTTGTATGAATAGGTATCCACACGAAGGCCATCTAATCCTGCATACTCAATCCACCATATGGCATTTTGAATTAAATATCGCAGCACTCGTGGATTGCGCTGATTAAGATCAGGCATGGAGGGTACAAACCAGCCATCCATGCAGCCTGCCTTGTCAATTGTGCTCGCGTATGGATCAAACTGAGTGGTCATCCTATAATTAGACTGAGCGTAGCCCGGATGCTGATTAATCCAATTGTATTCTGGTAAATCTTGAATAATCCAGTGTTGAAGACCCCAATGATTCGTAACGTAATCCATAATCAACTTCATACCTCGGTTATGGAGCTGATCTGCCAACAGCTTGTAATCCTCGTTGGTCCCATAGCGAGGATCTATTCGGTAGACGTCTGATTGTGCATAACCGTGATAGGAATAAGTGCTGTCATTGTCCTCACAAAGTGGCGTGCACCAAAGCGCAGTTACACCCAAATCCTGCAGATAGTCTAATTGATTAATTATACCCTTTATATCTCCACCATGGCGGCCTCCAGGTGATTTTCTATCTGCACGCTCATTTAATCCAGGATTCGAATCATTGGTAGGATCGCCATTGGAAAAACGGTCAGGCATTATTAAATATATGACATCCGATGTGCTAAAACCTTGGTGTGCGGTTTCATCTTTTTCCCTTGATAAAAAAACATAATTGTAGCCTACTTTTCGACCATCTGCAAACTGAAACCCCATAGAATAATTACCCGGCTCTAGTATCTCTGTATTTATGGTGACAAAAAGGTAATTTGGGTTGGAAACGGTATCGATTTTATCGATTGTTAGTCTTTCGTCAAAAAAATGACGTGCGGAAGCTATATCTGGACTGTAAATCATCACTTCTAGATTAGACTGTTTCATTTCGTCCCACCAAAACGGAGGTTCAACACGTATATCTTGTCCAAGTACGACCACATTGTATGACAATAAATATACACAAAAGAAAAAGATGTGTTTTTTCATAAGATCAGAATTCTTTTTGAACTATAACAAATGTAAGGCTAAACGCCAATAAATGAGGGAGATGGAAATAAAGAGATTAAAAATATTGCGAGTTAGGCCTTTGGACAGGAACCACAACGTTTACCCTTTTTATATTTTTTACAGCATTTTTTCTTCCCCTTTTTCATCGAGATCAATGGCAGTGCAATAAAAGACGGTGTGGCATGAAAATTTAATGAGCGCATTTTCCTGGACTTAATTGCCATGTTGCCTTATCTTTATTTAGACAAAATTGAAATAGCAAATATACAAGTTTACTCCAGCAAAAATTATTTTATCTGCTTTTTTGGAGTTTGTGCAATTATTTTTTCGACGCTCTTAATCAAAAAAGATTCATCTGTAAAGGTAGAAATTACGTGTTTTTCATCTGGCTAATTCCATAAAACTCTTATCTAGCTTAGGGACAGAACCTTATTTCTTTGTGTTGTTTCTGATATGCAAAAAGGAACAACTGCAGACTTTTATCTCAAAACCTTAGGTGCGCAAAAAACAAAAAAGCCCCGTGCGTATTGAGGCTTTTCATATGTTCTAATGCTGCTATTATGTGCATTTAGTTTGAATATTTCCAATGTTCAATAAGAGAATCAGCAGTATAATTTTTCACTCCAATGTATTTCCTTTTTTCAATGAACACCCTTCAGGGCATTTGAATCTACTATCATAAACCCAAACTATCCTTTGACCCATTTTACGGGTATAATCTCCTGCGATGTCTCTACCAAAAGAATGTAGACACCATCTGTAATATTTTGAGGGATTTCTATCCTACAAGATTCCATACAATCAGTAAGCTCAATCTTGAAAAGTGTGCGACCATCAAGATTCATCAAATTAACCGAACGAATAGGATTCACCAAACTATTAAGAATTATATGATTGCTACCAGGATTAGGAGATACGCTTAATTGCTTAGGTAATGAATCATGGAATACATTATTAACTACATCCTTGCTTGGTTTTTCAATCTTCCTGCTCAAATATAGTCGATATTCTCCGGGTTGCAGATTTTGCGTCATTAGTCTATTAGTCACCCATAGGCTGTCGCCAGAAAAATACTCATACCACCATCCTTCCTGATGAAAATTCATTTGTATGGTACCACTTACCACATCAAAATTGGCTACTGCAACTGACTTAGCCGTGGGAGCATCCAAGCGGATACGCTTTATTTTAGAGCTTAAATTGTAGTCATATATTTCAGTGTCAAACAATCGTTCTACTGTTTTGAGATAAATAATATCTGCCGTTGCGTTATACAAGGCTCGTCTATCTTCCTCTATAAAATAATCCCAACGGATAGGCTTTGGTCCGGTTCGACAACCCTCATTTATAGTGCCATCAGTGCAATAATTTATGGAAAAATCATACCCTAAATCACCAAATTGCCACAGCATTTTCGGGCCGGGAATAGTATAGTGAAACAAAGTTGCTGCAGCAATCCGCTGCAGTGCAACATCTGTTTGGCGGGTAGAATAATTACCAGATGAATTTCCATATAACTTGTTTTTCACCATTAGACGTTCCTCGTCGTGACTCTCCATATAGGAGACAACCTTTGGCGAAGAAAAATTGCGCCGCTTATAATCCGCCCACCGAAAATCAGAGGTGTATCCCATGGTGGCCTCATTGTATTCATGGGTCATATTGCCCCAAACCATCATGCCATCCGCTGCTAAAATTTGTTCTTCAGCATTTTCAGCAAAATGCTCTAAAATTATATAGAAAGAGGGATCAACCTGACGGATTACATTTGATATACGACGCCACAAAGCAATTCTGCTGGCATCATTACGTCCCCAGGCATCTAC
>CAYUZA010000018.1:25254-26448 GCA_964449535.1 uncultured Saprospiraceae bacterium | reverse complement strand
GCTGATCCATCACAATCACTTGGCCACAAGCTGATCGTAAACGTTACATCCGTAGCACAGTTTACAAACGCAGGTGGTTCATTGTCAGCAACACTGACCACAATAGTACATTGAGAACTATTGCCAGCTGCATCTATTGCTGTCCATACCACTGTTGTTGTACCAATCGGGAAAAGAGCTCCTTCTAAAGTAGCTGGATTGCCCCATGCCGTAAAGTTGTGGCTAAGATTAACATTTCCACAATTGTCTGAAACCACCGGATCAAACTCTTTTCCTTCAACTCTGTATCCGCAGTCACCAGGTGTATTATTTTTTTCAAATGGACTACCCGATGGACAAATTAAAGCAGGCAATTCATTATCTATAACCGTAACTTGTTGGATACAAGTACTGGTATTGCCGTAATCGTCAGAAACAAACCAAATTACCTGACTTATTCCCACTTTAAATTCATATGCCAACCAAGTTGGGTTTACAGAATACGAGAATGGTCCTGAGAAACTATTATCCGGACCTATTACACTGTAGCGCAATGAGTCTAGAGTACAATCAGATGTTATTACAGGTGCCAATAACTGCAAAGTTGCTGTACACTTTCCTGGGTCCGTCCCAATTTGTATATCATTTGGACAAGTTAATGTGCAAGGAGGATGTATAGTTATTCTTACCGTAGCCTCGTCACACATCATTTCAAAAGGAGCAGGGAGACAGACTACATAATTAAATGAATCCTGACCAAAATAACCCACATTTGGTACATACAAAAATGAACCGTCTGAAGACAATACCACTGACCCATTTTTAGGATCCGAAGTTCGGGTAAATTGAGAATTAGCCGGATAAGTATCATTTACACGTACATTGTTTCCAATTGGGGTATTTATAGGAGTAGTGTAAGCATCGTCAACCGCGTTTGGCCCAACAACTATGGTCACTGTAGCCGTATCACATGGATTAAAACAAACTCTGTAGGTAAAGCTTGTGATACCAGAGAAACCCGCATTTGGCGTAAACACGAACGATCCATCATCATTGAATGCCACTATTCCCTGCAAACCTGTAGTGCTGACTAATGAAAACTCAGAGGAAGCAGGATATGTGTCATTAACATTTACATTATTGGAAACAGGAGTTTCAAATGGCGTAGTGTACAAATCATCCACCGCATCCGGACCTACCACTATCACTGCAACC
>CAYUZA010000018.1:0-25154 GCA_964449535.1 uncultured Saprospiraceae bacterium | reverse complement strand
GAACCAGCAGGGTAAATGTCATTGTTCGACACATTGCCCGTTACCGGTGTATTGAATGGTGTAGTATACATATCATCTACTGCCAATGGGCCCACCACTATGGTCACCAATGCCACATCGCATACCGTACCATTTGGTGACGGTAAACATACCTGATAGCTAAACGTATCTACTCCCGTAAAGCCAGGGTTAGGATCGTATACAAAGGTGCCATTCGCATTGAACGTCACTACTCCATTTGCTGGCGAGCTGATATCATCAAACACAGAGCCTGCCGGGTACGTATCGTTCGTCACCACCGTACCATTTACATTCGTATCGTGTGGCGTAGTGTACAAATCATCCACCGCATCCGGACCTACCACTATCACTGCAACCGCGGTATCACACACATTGCCATTTGGCGCAGGCAGACATACCACATAAGTAAATGAATCTACTCCCGTGAAGCCAGGATCTGGCGTGTAGGTAAAGCTACCATTAGGTGAGAATACTATCGAACCATTTGCCGGGCCTGATATATCATCAAAATTAGAACCAGCAGGGTAAATGTCATTGTTCGACACATTGCCCGTTACCGGTGTATTGATTGGTGTTATATAGAAATCATCGATAGCAGATGGCGCTATAACGATAGTTACTAAAGCAGTATCACAAACTGAACCATCTGGGGCAGGTAAGCATACCACGTAACTAAATGTGTCAATTCCTGCAAAACCTGAATTAGGGTTGTAAGTGAAAGAGCCATCAGAATTGAACGTCACTACACCATTTACAGGTGAGCTGATGTCATCAAACACAGAGCCTGCCGGGTACGTATCATTCGTCACCACACTTTCACTTAAATTAGTATCATAAGGAGTAACATAAAAATCGTCCTCTGCAATTGGTCTAACTACAACTATAATCTCTGCATCATCACAATTAGTAGGATTCGCATCCTCACAAATGCGATAAGTGATTACAAAGCGGCCTGGTGCTGTTCCGGAAGGAACTATTACATCACCAAATCCGTTGATTATTAATCCACTTATGCCCCCGTTATTTAGAACAGTGATGGTTACATCATCATAATCTACCAAAACCCCGTTTAAATAATCATTACTCAACGCATTTCCAGCAACGCCACCTGTTAATCCATTAATAGGATTGCTGGAAAAGTCATCATTAATTGCATCAATTACGCTTGCAGTTACAGAGGATGTGTTATTAGATGGATTGTCATCTGCTTCATTAGCAGAGACAGTAGCTACATTTGTATATGCTGTACTCAGCTGAACTATGGCACTAATGGTCAAAGAAACAGATGCTCCTGCCGCTAAATTTCCGATATTCCAAACACCTGTATTATTATTGTAGGCGCCCATTCCTGAATCAGCGCTGTATAAAAATCCTGCGGGTAAATTATCTAAAACTTCCACTCCAGTAGCATCAGATGGGCCAAAGTTGGACACTGTTAATGTAAAATTTACCGTCTGTCCTATAGCAGGGAACGGATCGTCAATAGATTTTACTATTCCAAGATCGGTACCAACTGCGAAAACAACTGGTGTTGGAACATTATTATCGCTTGGATCATCATCTCCATTTGGATCAGGATCCAGACCATCTTGTGATAAGTCGGAGGTTACTCCACCTAGCGGACCGACACCACTTGCTGTAGCTGTATTATTCTGAACACCAACATTGGAAGGAGTGACTCTAAAAGAAATAAGTAAAGTATCTACCTCATCAATATTAATACACTGTCCACCTAGCAAAATATTACTGGAAGCTGTTCCATCCCAAGCGTTGTTAGCAATTAGAAAGTTGCCATCTACAACATTAAAATTAGAAATTGGAGCAAATGGCGGACCAAACTGGCCTATTATATCATCTTTTACTTCAATATCGCACAAGCGAACATCTCCATAGTTTTTAACTACTAATTTGAATACAATATCAAACTGCTGCGGGTTTGAGCCCGGTACTTCAGTAAGAGATACCAAACTCTTTGCAATACCAATGACTGGATTCTCGAATAATGTCAGAGAAGTTGGAACATTATCTACCACAGGATTACCATTTGTAGGGGCTACCTCATTGCCATCTTGAGAATAATCGACCACCAAAATACCACCGGGGCTGCTACCCGTTGCTATAGCTGAATTGTCAAAAGGACCACCAAACGAAGGGTCCACAACTAAAGATACCCTCAAAACAGCATATTCTCCTACATGAAGAGACACTAATCCATTCAATAATTCTAAATTTGAGGTTCCATTATATTGTGAATTGAGAACCAAATTTGATCCAACAAGAGGTTGTTCCAATATAGAAACTACTACATTAGAAATAACAGATGGAGTTGGAAAAGTCTCAGAGAGATCTTCGACAATCTGGACGTTGTTCAATAATATGTCCCCTGTATTCTCAAGGCGAATTTCATAAATAATTCCATACGTTCCATTTCCATTATCTATTGGGTTGCCTATCAAGCGTTTTGCAACTCCAATAGATGGATTTTCTGTAAACGAAAGAGGGGTTGGAATTGAATTGTCTCCCGAATTACCATTACCATCCGGGTCAGGACTTAAACCATCCTGAGATTCATCAGTTACCTCTGCACCAGAAGGAGATGTTCCACTAGCCAAAGCCGTGTTGCTATAAATACCTAATTTAGCGCCTGGAATCACATTTACCACAAGAATTATAGACGCCTGCTGTTGGTAGGCTAATGTACTAGAGCTAGCAATTAGTAAATTCTTATCAGTGTTTCCATTAAAGCTACTATTTACAGTGACCGATCCACTAACATGAATTTCTTGTACTTCATAAGAAACAGCACCTGCGAATGTTGCATTCAAATCATCTATCACCTGAACATTGGAAAGAGGTACATCACCTTCATTAATTAATACAAATTCATAAGTAACATCATAAGACCCATTTCCGATATTTAAAATATCTGTTACAGATTTAGCTATACCAATTCGAGGATTTTCAGAAAACAAAACAGGCGTAGGAGCACTATTGTCACCAGGGCCATCATTTTCAGGATCGACATCTGTTCCATCATTGGAAACATCAGAAACAGATGTTCCAAATGGACTTACCGCAGTGGCATTGGCGCTGTTCAAATAAGCACCTAATCCTCCCGGAGTGACCCTAATAGTCAATGAGATATTTACTAATTCTCCAACCGACAAGGATTGTATGCCACTTAATAAGCCATTATTGCCTATGCCTGTATACAAGTTGTTTACTGTCCAACCTGTTGAAGCACTTAATGAAACAACATCTATAGCAGTTGTTCCATAAGTCATTTCCAAATCATCGGTTACTTGAACATTGTTTAACACAATATCACCCTGATTGCGCAGTGTAAATTCATATGTTAGTGTATATGACCCGTCATTGTTATTTATTGGCGTGCCTACAATTCTTTTGGCCAAGCCAATCACCGGATTTTCGGGGAAAACTATTGGCGTAGGAACGTTCTCACCAGGCTCATTTGGATTGCCATCACCATCGGGATCAACCACCGAACCATTGTTGGAAATATCTTGCGGCGCAGCGCCTGAAGGGCTTTCACCCGTAGCTATAGCAGTATTTTCATAGGGTCCAAAATCATTCGGAGTAATGGTTATGGAAAGCAAAATGGTATCTATCTGAGATACAGCAAGAATATTGCCTGATGCAAGAAGATTATAATCCACGGGTTGATCATAGCCACCATTGTAATCATTGTTGACATCCATATCCAGACTGGTAACCGATATGGAATTGATTACAGCGGCCGAACCGAAGGTCATTACCAAATCATCAGTAACCTGCACATTCGAAAGTTGAACATCTCCCAAATTTTTGACAATAAAACGGAAAGCTAAGTCATAAGAACCATCTCCATTGGAAACAGGACCACTGATCAATGCCTTTGCCAATCCAATTACCGGATTTTCGGGAAAAGATACTGGGGTAGGAATATTATTACCGGGTTCATTAGGATTGCCATTTTCGTCAGGATCTACATTAGATCCATCATTCGACAAATCATCAACTACAAGACCATCGGGGTCTGTTCCTGTAGCTTCAACTTCATTTTCATAAATTCCCAAGATGGCTCCTGGAGTTACATCTACAACCAACTGAATGAATCCTGATTGACCCGATTGCAGACTATCTTTCAAACTAGTGTTTATTAAATCGATATTTGAATTACCATTAAAATTTGATTTCAAATCAAAATCCGAAGATGATGTACTAATAACCGAAAAGGTTGTTGCACCAGAGAATGTCTGTGCCAGATTTTCAGTAGCTTGAATGTCTCTTAATAGAACATCTCCAATATTTTCTATCTTAATGGAATAAGTTATTGTGTAAGTGCCCATAGTATTGGATACAGGGGCTCCAATAATGGTTTTTGCTACGCCAATACATGCATTTTTTACTTGTGCAAAACCTATGTACTGACAGTCATTTGCATCAGTTATAGTATAAGGGTACAAACCAGGGGCTAATCCAGAAATGGAATTACCACTGCCAAAAATTCCCCAACTTATGGTATAAGGAGCATTTCCTCCTGAAACCGCCAGTGTAATGGAGCCGCTAGAGCTACCACACGTTGCATTGGTTACCGTTGCCGTCGCATCCAAAGCTAAAGGTTCTGTTATAGACTCCGTTACAACTGCAGTACATCCATTGGCATCCGTAACGGTAAGGGTATAGTTACCTGGACCAAGATTGGTAATATCTTGCGTAACTGCTCCATTGCTCCATAAATAAGTGTAAGGCATTGTGCCGCCATCTGGCGAGGCATCAATACCTCCATCTTGTGCTCCTGCACAAGACACATCGGTACCTTCTGCACTAACACCACAGGCAACAGCTGGCTGAGATATAGTGATAGCAGTTACCAAGGTACTCATAACAGCGTCTGTAATCGTTACCGTGTATGTACCAGCAGATAAATCTGCTAAATCTTGAGTAATGTCTCCATTACTCCAACTATAAGTATATGGTTCCTCACCTCCGGCAACCTCCAAATTGATGCTACCGGATTCATCTCCAAAACACAGCACATCCTCTTTTAATAAATAAGCAGACAATGGAGCACCCGGACTATTAACGGTAAATGCTATTGTGGCTGAACAGCCATTGGCATCCGTAACGGTAGCCACATATAGGCCAAAAGCAAGACCGCTCAAATCTTCTGTATTGGCTAGATTAGACCACAAATAAGTATAGGATGGAGTCCCTCCTGAAGTAGTAAGATTAATCGAACCATTATCATTAATGGGCCATGGGCCTGCATCAACCGCATTACCACTTAGAGCTATGGCAGCAGCAGGTTGTGATACAACTACTTGTGTGTTGGATGCGCAACCATATCTATCCGTTACCGTTACATTGTAGGTTCCTGCATACAACTGGGCGATATCTTCTATAGAAGCACTATATCCATTAGGGCCTGCCCAATTATAGGTAAACGGAGCGTAGCCATCTGTAACCGTAAGGTCTATGGACCCGCTATTGTCCCCAAAACACAAGACATCGACTACGACTGGAGTCAATGCTGGATCTGAAACGATTACATCCAAACAGATAAACTCGCCAATTCCGCAATCATTGATGGCAGCAACACATATCCCATCCGGATAAAAACCAGGCGCTACTCCATTCCAATTAACGGAAATGGTAGAAAACTCCGTAATAAATGAATCTCTCTCTGAACCATTACCCTCCATAAAAGTATGGAGAGTGTTCATTTCAGCACCATCGGGCAAAAACCACAGATACTCAACCGCTCCCGGGACAGCTGGAATAGAAACTTCTCCCGCTGATTCCGATTGACACACACCAATGGCATCAATCACACTTACTGTTACTAATGTTGTATCACAGCGGAGTGGACCCGGGTGGCATCCATCTACACATACCCGATATTCAAAAGAATCCTCACCGGTATAACCAGGCGCTGGTGTGTAGGTAAATGTATTGTTTGGTTGCAAACTTACCGTACCAAACCCAGCACTTACAATGACACTTGGAGGCAGAAAATATCCATCTGGCGCAAGATCGTTGGTCAATACCGCAATATTCACGGGATTACCACCAATAGACTGAGCTGCATCTGCATTAGCGATAGGCAGGTCTGCTGTAACTGAATACTGAACCGTAACAACCGCACTTGAGGACAATCCTGCTGAATCAGTAACCCTATAGGTGAAAGTCACTTTTTCATTTTCAGTCATTGGGGTGCCACCTAATGGATTAAATGAAATATAATTGGTTTGTGGGCCAGAAGCAATAACTGTAGCAGTTCCCTTTGCAGGAGCCGATAAAATTGAAACTGTATAACCCGACTCATCTTGTAAAGGGCAATTTGGACAGACATTGTCCTGGTCGTAATCATTGGCCAAAACACTCAAAGAGGTTGTACCGTCCAAACAAAAATCGTCTGCTACAGCCACGGGTGCTTCATCTACTTCTAATTCTATTTCAGCGAATAAAGAAGGCAATGGGCCAGGCAATGCTCCCTCTACACTGGCGTAATTGATGGCAGGAGCGCAATTGCCAATAAGTCGCAGATATACATTAAGGGTCATAGAATCCCCAGAATTAACAGGACCTAAATTTGCCCAAATAAGTGAGTCTGGATAAACAGAATTAGGCGCAATCTGAGCTCCTACATATTCAAAGCACGCTGGGTCAAAGTAATCTTTTACTGGCAGTACATCTATAGTGCCTGAACTGATTTTTTTTACCTTAATTTGAAACTCAAGTATATCTCCAATTTGATGAGGGGTAGTATTATACGTTGGGTTATTAGTGAGTATTTTTGAAAGCGTGTAACTATTATCCAATGTGAAATTAAGAGTACTCTCATCAAATACAGTCTCCTCTTGTCCTTCCAAAGCTTTTGATGTCAAGGTATAGGTTCCATTAGTAAGGCCGGTAGTGTTCCATACATATTCGTAGGTTTTGGAGCATGACTGTACATCTTCTTCTACAGCAACTACTTCTAAATTATATGCCGAAGGGCCACTAATTAATATTGAATCCCTATTGATATCGTATGCACCAAATGGGTCTGTCACTACAGAACGGAGATACAAAGTAGAACCTGGTGCCGCAGAAGTAACCTCGCTGCCACCAGGATAGGGGGCATCAAATACTTTGAATTGTGTGATATCAATAAACGTGCTTGTCGGTAGTACAAATTGTGTGGGCTTGGCAACACTACCGTAGTCCACTTTAAAACTTACATCGATTTCATCGTTTTGAATAAAACATGTCAAACTCTCGTTTATAGGAATGGTAACATCAGTAGCTATTGTACCTGTCCAGGTGAGTGTACCTGCACTGCTATTCCAAACGGGTGCAGCATTACTAAAATAAACCGTATTGCCCCCATTATACCCTAATTCTAATAAAATATTTGGATTTGACGGCATAGTGCCACTAATTACGGTAGCATATGCTGTAGCCGATATGGTCTGTCCTGCTTTCACGATAAAAGGCGCACAAAAAGCAGGCGTCATTTCGAAAAGCGCATCATCATTACTAAATCCTTTAAGAGAAACTCCCACCCCAGCCCAATTTGAGGTATTTTGACCTGTCCAACCTATAGACGTTGTCGGAGAACCTGCATTTTTGTAACTGGACCCTACTTTTACACTATTAGTACCATCCCTAAATATAAGGGTTTGACCAGCCTGCATATTTGGGGTATTGCTCGAAGTGGTAGCTATTATGTCAAAAACAATATCTCCTAAGGCAGAATTAACCGATTGGGTAAAAGTACCATTACTATTAAGTGTTTGGGTATTGAGAATACCAAAAGGATCCAATGGATCGACTTCGATATAGTTCGCTACTCCTACTGCTGCTTCTAGGTTTCCAGACCAGTTTACCGCTAAGGGTGCATTTGTGGCTACCGGTGGAGCGATCATATACCAAATCTCGGCTTTAACCGCAGTACCGTTGCTTATTTCCCCCAATTTGGTTAGCGCAGTACTGTTATAAGTTACGCCTGTCACCGGCGTGGTAGGCGTAGAACCTACACCCACGACCAATAAGCGGTTACTTCCAGCAGCCACTGTGTAAGTAGTGGATATACCATTTGATGTACCACCGTTTGACGTTTTAAAACTAGAGCTATTTACCACAGACACTGCATTTTTGTATAGTGTTTCTGTTTGCTGCGTTGAGCCGGATGGTAAATTTCTGTTTAAAACCTGACTGGTTCCAGATTTTTGAAAATATAGTTGTTTCTGGGCCAATTGAGCATAAGCAGAAAAGCCTATGAACATAAAAACAATGACTAGAAAAAGGGGACGAATAGATGCGTAAATATGCCTCATGGAAATAATTATATTTTGCTTGACAATTTTCAATTCTGATTGTGTTACAATTTTTGATTAATCAACCGATATCACAGTAGGTTTATCCGGAGTGCGATTGGGGTCGGTATCTGTACAAAGCGGGTCACTCAAACACCCGTCCACACGAGCCTGGACACATATTTGACCACCCTGAGTGTTTAGGAATTTTAGGTATATGGTATTTCCATACGGAGGGTCTAGTAAAACAGGTGGATTTCCTGGCTGGTAAATCTCCACTCCCGGAGGAATCGTCCACACAAACTCATTTTCGTTTAGAATCGGCGGATTAAAGGTATATTCAGATTCTACCGTATACTCTACAAATTCCTGACCCACACAAATGAGGGGATCGTTGATCAGATCTGGTGTATTAGGTTTGCAATCAGGATCTTCACAATCTGTAAGCCCATCACCATCATTGTCTATACCATCATTGCAAACCTCGGGTTCAAATATGAAAATAGACGCTATAAAAGGACATTGATTATCGTCTGTAATAGTAACTTCATAAAGTCCATAATCCAAATCTGTAAGATTTTGATCGTTTTCATTGGAGCCATTAATGGACGGTCCAGCCCATTGATATGCATAAGGCGCGTTTCCGCCTGTTGGACCCGTCATGGAAATGGTTCCTGTACCGAGAATTGGATCATTATTGGTATCGTCTGTTTTGGCAAGAGTTGCAGATAGCGCAGTTGGCTGCGCTATGGAATAAGTTTCCGTTTTTTGACAACCATTAGCATCGGTAACGGTTACCGTGTAAGTACCAGCAATAAGATTAATGATATTTGCGCTAGTATTCCCATTAGACCATGCATAGTTGTAAGGTGTGGCACCTCCTGTTACTGAAAGTCCGATAGATCCTGTGTTTTGTCCAAAGCATAGTACATCCGTTATGGTCGGGTTGAAAACCATGGGTACAGCAGCTTCAACCGTGGCTGAAGAGGAAATGGTACAACCTTTACTATCGGTAACTGTAACTGCATAATTTCCTGGAGGTACATTTGAGAGGGTAGGAGTAGTAGCTCCGTTGGACCAAAGGTAGGTAAAAGAAGGAGTTCCTCCGTTGGTTGTTAGACTTACCGCACCATCATTGTTGCTACAGGCTACATTTCCTACTGCGGAAGCATTGGTAAATGGAGGTTCACCACTCACTCTTGTAACTACTGCATTTACTGGGGTGCCAGGGCAGCCAGTTGGTAAAAAGTAATTCATTGTATAAGTCCCTGGCTTATCAACTGTTATGGTTGCCGTATTATTAGACCCAATGATGTTGCCATCTATTGTAGACCATTCGTATGTGACATCTGGTCGAATGGGCACCGCTGAAACTGTAGTAGTGGGATTTAGACAAGAAAGCTGTCCGGCAGCAGCAGCTACAGTATTTGGCTTACCCCATGAATACGGACCTCCAAAGTCTTTAAGCTGTGCGGTAAAAGATCCAGAAGCCCTAGTCTTGACAATAAAGGTCTGATATGGGAATTCACAAAGATCAGCGCCATCAAGTAAGGAATTATCTATTCCATACAGGGATAGATTTGCCGCTACTTCTGCAACAGCGAAATCTTTATGAGTCTGGGTATTATTAAAATATACATTCGCCTTTGTGCCGCGGTGACCCCATGGAGCAACCGTAGGATTTTCGTTATCTCCATTTACCTTTCCACAAGCTTGTTCTGCAAATTTTGGGGTAATACGAGCGTATCCAAAGGGTGAGTTATTATAAGCTCCATCAAATTCAGCTTGTAATACAAAAGGTAAATTAGCAGGAGGATTGGTGCGATATGCATTGTAAGTAGCTCTACTCATCCACAGTCGCAGTTCTACATTTGGTGTAGATCCACCTCCGCTCAAAGAAACGTTGAAAATAATATCGCCTATTCTTGTAATCTTTCCTGTGCCATCAAATAAAAAAGCTGTGTGACCCAAGTCAGGTCCACCAGAGCTAAACTTGGATAAACCGTAATTATAATTTACTTCTTGTACATAAAATTCAAAATCCATGTATGCATCACCCCCTGGCTCAGCACGCGTGATTAAACCATAAAACCAAAGATCTCCTCTGAGATAATTGATGTTGGGCGGTACAGGATACTGCGCAGGATCTGGTGCTGCACGACGCATATATCCCGCAACATCTATCAAGTCGTTTTTTCCAAGTACATTGGCAGGTCCAGTACTCCATATAGCCGGATCCTCTCCATTCTTACTTGCTGTCGTGTAAGCTGTTGTATCCACGAAACCCGTACCACCAAAATACTCCCGGGCATAAACTGCATCTACCCAATAACGACCATCATTAATGGACAATACCGGTTGACTCATCCTTGCCTCAAAGATATTGTTGTTGCTAGTAGGAAATTCTAATAAAGACTGAATAGCAGCTGCGTTGGTCTCATCAATTACCCCTCTGCCGGTTGCACCTTGAAACCAATCGTCTGAGTTTTCAGCAGGCGAACCATCGCCAAATTGGATCAGTCCTGATCTCAAGTCGGCATCTATCCCAAAATCATTCGCCAGACAACCATTATTATCAATCTGTGCATAAGTTGTAGATGAAACAAATGTCAATAATAAAATGGCTAAACCAATAAATCCTATGCTTCTTGAGCAGCAAACTGATTCTTTTTTTGAATCGAAATTAAATCTTAATCCTTTCATAAAGAATGGGTTATTATATATAGATGATTAATATTTATTTTTCTGTTGTCGAGTTTTATTAAACCGATGTGTCTTATTTTTTTGTTTTGCTTTGTTTATGCCAATAATATTTAGAAGACCCACACATAAAATTTTTATGATTTCCAAAAATGATTTTAGTACTTAAAACTGCACGAATTAAAGGACAAAACTAATTGTTATTCAATTGAGAATTTTGGTCATCTTGTTGACTATTTCACATGTTAAATAATTATAATGTGTAATGAATTATACAAGTGAGTTGGTGAAAGTTTACTTGATCTTTCCACATTATTCATAAATAAATATTAATCCAAAAAACTCATTTTTATAAACAATATATTATATGTATTTTATGTTGATTTTTATTGTTTTATATATTTATCATATGCTGTTGGCGAGTACTTTGTTGAATATTTTGAGAATAAACTTTACTCGTCTTTTTGATAGATTTGTAAATGTTCACACATAAATGTAAATTTTTAAATCAGGGGTCATTTCCCTTCTTGAAAAAGCCCTCAATGTACAAATTGGCGGTATCTTTGAAATTATGATTCAGATAGGAGTTTTAGACAATGAGGTTTCACTTGCCAAAATGCTTGCCCACTTTATAGATACGCAACCGGGGTTGCATTGCTCGTTTTATGCAAGTACCATGGGAGAATTGTTAAATATCCTTGAAAAGATGCCAGACATGGACATTATTTTGCTAGACATTGAGCTGGATAATGGCGAAAATGGACTGGCATATCTTTCTAATATTAAACAAAAAAGTAAAGCAAAAATCATCGTAATTACTGGACACAACAAAGAATCATATCTCGAGCTGGCTCTTCGACATGGCGCATCAGGCGTTTTTCTTAAGGGGTCAGGTCTCCCTAAGCTTGCAGAAGCCATCCAGGAAGTTGTTGATGGAGGTGTTTTTATTTCAGGTCAAGCTGCTAGCCTTTTAACAGGAATAATTCAAAAAACCCCTTCTGATATAATGGAGGTTTGGACGGAAGAGCAAATAAAAACAAAAGAAATTATCGCCGGATTAAATGCCAGGGAATATGATGTTTTGATAAGATTAGTACAAGGAAAACAATATGAAGAAATCGGTAAAGAAATGTACATCTCAATCAATACCGTCAGACACTATGTCAAAATCTTGTACAATAAATTTAATGTGCCTTCAAAAGTACTACTTAGTAATAAACTAAGAAATCTTCTATAGTTTCGTCAATAACATTGATATGTTTTAATAGTATTTCATTTCATTATATTGCATTTGAAAAACACAAACAGTAATCAAAATCATTAATATCGTGCTACGCTTACTTGGCTTACTTTTTGTAGCTTTTTTTTTGCTTGAACTCCAACATGCCCCAGCACAGTCTGGTGACAGTCTAATTATCGCTCTTTCAAAATCCGATGACAATCCGGAAGAAAAAGCGGAGCTATTAATCAAGTTGGGAGCTCTATATCTCAGAAAATATCCAAAAGAAAGCATTTACTACAGTGAGCAGCTATTAACCCTGTCACAAAAGCACCAACGAACCGACTGGGCTTATGCTGCTCATATGCACTCCGGGGTCGCCCAAATATCATTGGGCAATCCAGACAAGGCAACATTTCACCTTCTGACCGCTTCTGAACTCGCCGCAGAGGATAAAACAGAAAAAGGTACCAAAAACAGACTGAAAGCCAGGCTTAACTTGCAAGGCCTTAATTTGTCGATGGGGGACGTTGACGAAGCCATCAGTATGGGTAGACAAAATATAAAGGATGCTTTGCTTCTTAAAGATTCATTGTTGCTGGCAGATTGCTATTCCGCTATTAGTTCGGCTTTCAACAACGGTATTAATCCAGATAGCTCTCTTTTGTATATTCAAAAAGCGATCGGCCTTTATGAAAAATTAAATCAACCAGAAAAACTCTGTCAAGCACTGAACACCAAAGCTATAGTATATAATATATTGGGAAACAATGTGAGTGCTGAATCCACCTTGCTATTATCAGAAAAGATAGCCAAAGAGGCTAATTTAGATTTTTTTCTGGAAAGAGTATATATCTTGCTCGCAGAAACCTATCTAGCTCAGGGCAAAACAGACAAGGCTCAAAACATAATTACTCAAGCTTATAAAGACTTATATACGAAGGAAAACCTTAATTTAGGAATAAACTACCATGAGCTGCTCTCCAAAATCTATCAGTACAAACAAATGACGGACAGCGCTGTGTTTCATTTAAAAAAAGCGTTTGATTTAAAGCGTGAAATACTAAATGAGCAAAAATTATCTACCGTTTACGAATTAGAAAAAGTATATGAAACCAGACAACGCACACTGGAAAACAAACTTCTTCGTGAAGACAAAGAAAAAATGAATCGATCCAATCGTATTCTTTTCAGCTCACTATTGGTTTCTTTCTTATTGTTTGTTTTGGTCGGTATTTTATACCTTTTGCTCAAGCGCAAACACAAAGAACTAAGTGCGTTACATGAGCAAGCAGCTTCCATCAATAAGCGTCTCCTTACCCTACTTGACGAACGCCAAACCATAACCCAGCTCATTACCCATCATTTGCGGACACCTCTTATAATTATACAGCTTCAAGCTCGTGAACTTTTCAAAACTGATACAGAAATTACGAGCGAATTGCGGAAAAAAGCACTGGAAACCATTGATAAAGCTACCGAAGATATACACAATGCCTCCATGGCCATCATGCAAATGCAACATGACGTAGACATCTTGGAAGATATAAATTTTGAATCTTTTGATGTCAGATCTTTAATTAAAGAGGTTGTTCAAGAATTGGATAGCTTAGCCAGCACACGACACATTAAATTGGCCTTAAAAAACCCAAGAAGTGGAATGCAAGTCTCGGCTAATAAGATGCTTACTCGCCAAATCTTGTACAATATCATTTCAAATGCCATTGAGTACGGAACAGATCATGATACGGTGAATATCCACTTAGAAAGGACAGAAAATGTAGTAATGATTCAAATAAATGATCACGGTCCAGGTATTGAGCCTGACGTTTTAAGAACATTATTCACAGGCAGACAATATACTCAATCAGGCCCTACTTACCGCGGCAACGGGCTATATCTCAGCAGAAGATTTGCCCAAAAAATGAAAGGCGACCTTTCTATCGAAAGTAACCTGAATGAAGGCACAAAAGTGACTGTTACCCTACCCTCTGCCCAATCCTAAAAAGCAATGCATTGAAGTCAACCTACATATATTTTGACAAAATCATCGGGATTTAGATATTTTCTGGCAAGCTCCTGAAGTTCAGCCGATTGGATTTGATTAATACGGTTAATAAATTCGTCAAATAACCGCATATTGCTGCCCTCCACTATCATATTGCGCACAATTTCCATGACATTAAACGGTCCATCTATTGCTGTGAGCATATAGCCCAATAAATAGCTGCGTACCATGTTAAGCTCTGCAGGACGAATTGCCTTTTCCTGGAGCAAAACTAACTCCTTTTCTATCAAATTCACCGACTCCTCTTCAAATGCCTTATCGCACTCCATAGCTATCAGCAGTGTACCATCAAACAATAGGTTTTCCATTGAACTATATATGTTGTATGTGTACCCGGATTCCTCTCGTATTTGCGACATTAATCTTGAGCCAAAGTAGCCCCCGAGTATGGTGTTAAGTATGTACATGTCATCAAAATCCGGATGATTGTGCGGAAATAATTTCCGGCCTAAGCGCACTGCTACTTGATGCGTGTTGGGACTTGCAAAACGATGTGATCCTTTTAAAGGCACAAAATCGGGAGGTGAAATGGGTTTACAAATGGCTCCCGGGGGTAGCTGATTCAAGTGCTGACAGACCATGGCCACAGTTTCTGGCTTGAGTCGGCCACTCAAAAACGCATACCCATTTTGCGCACCATACGTTTTGTTATAATGCACTACCAGATCCGATCGATCTACTGCTCGTATGATATCCGCACTAGAGTTGTAGCCATAATAGTGCTCAGGGCCATATAATACTTGGGTGAGTTCACGGTACGCGATAAAATCATTTTTTGACAGATCCAATTGCAATTTTTCAAGGGCATTTTGCTTCAATCGGGCAAATTCCGAATCGTCAAAGGAAGGCTGGGTAAGTATTTCTAAAAGAACGGGCACCACCGCTGTGGCATGTTTTTCCAGACAAAAAAGGGTAAGACCTGTATGATCCATGCTTAAGTAAGGAGAAATATTACTCCCAAAGTAGTCAAAGTGTTCTGATAGTTGCTTACCGTTTCGCGAGGTAGTGCCTTCAAGAAGCATTTGACACATCAACCGCGAAACCTGCTTTTTGTGCTCAAAAGGCCTACCTGCTTTAAATAAGATTTCCAGCTTCATTACGGGTTCAGTTCCGCCTTGAACTAGGTAAAGTGGCATTCCATTGTCTAGCTGGATATGTTCCACATGGGGCAAGATTGGATGTATGTCTCTTCGTATACGTGGCGCTTTGGCCCTTGGTGAATCCATAACTCATTTTATGCAAAGGTACATCATCGCCGTCACCCAACATTTCTAAAGACTCATAAATAGCACACTTCGCTTGGGTCTCATGCTGGTAATTGGCACCTAAATAGTAAAAAATGTGAAAGATAGTGCTTAATTTGCAGCGCATTTGAAATAAAAGTATTATGAAATTTACTATACTATCCAACGAACTTACCAAAACACTTAATCTGGCGGCAGGATCACTGGGCACTAGCTCATTAATCCATATTCTGGAAGATTTTCTTTTAGAAATAAAAGACAACAAGCTCAAAGTGGTGGCCACCAATATGGAAACCTCTATAACCACTTACATGAACATAGACAGTGCCGAAGAAGGTGTAGCCGCGGTTCCAGGAAAGCTGCTGCTCGATACCCTAAAAGCATTGCCCAGTCAACCCATCGAACTACAGTTTGACGAAGAACAATCCACCCTCACCCTTGAAGCCTCTTTCGGTAAATATAAAATGGCCTACGACCGCGCATCTGACTATCCCGAAATTCCAAGGCCCAATGAAGAAGATGTAGTGGTTATTCCTTCTTATGTACTCCAAAATGTATTTTCAAATACGATCATTGCCCTTAGCAATGATGAACTTCGCCTGGCCATGACAGGCTTGTTTGTGCAAGTTGATTTTGACAAGATTGTTTTTGTATCTACTGATGCCCACAAACTAGTGAAATATGCATACGGCAATATTCAGTCCAATGTGGCATCAAGCTTTATTATTTCTAAAAAAGGTCTACTACTTTTAAAAAGTGTGCTTCCCGAAAATGCAGACGTTCGTATGTCTTTTGATCGGGGATTTGCTTTTTTCAGTTGGGGAGATACCACCATCTCCTGCCGTTTGGTGGAAGCGCAGTTCCCAGATTACAATGTTGTAATTCCTCCTGCAAACCCTTACAAATTGTTGATCAATCGTGAGGCATTAATCCAATGCCTAAAGCGAATACTCATTTTTTCTAATAAAACCACCAGCCAAATTGTATTAGAAATCACTGATGGCAGTCTTACCATCACCGCTCGAGACATCGACTTTTCCAATGAAGCTACCGAACAGCTCGCCTGCTCATATGATGGTGAACCCATGACCATCTCCTACAATGGTCGCTTCCTGCTCGAAATGATTTCTGTGCTTAAGGTCGATGAAGTTAGAATGGAATTATTGGCACCCAACAAAGCCGGTTTGCTATTTCCAGATGAACAAATAGAGAACGAAGAAATCCTAATGCTTATCATGCCGGTGATGGTACCGCGGTAGGCAATTATTCACGGCAATATATAACCATGAAAATCGGATTGTTCTTTGGCTCATTCAATCCGGTGCACACCGGGCATATGATAATTGCCAATTTTATGGCTACCCGAACGGATCTTGAGCGCGTCTGGTTCGTAGTTAGCCCTCACAATCCATTTAAAAATAAACAGTCTTTGCTCAATGATTATGTACGACTGGACCTTGTCCATATGGCTATCGGCGACAATGAATTGCTGGCTCCGTGCGATATTGAGTTTCAACTACCCAAACCTTCTTACACGATCGACACTCTTACATATTTGAAAGAGAAATATCCAATGCATGAATTTGTACTGATTATGGGATCCGACAACCTACTCACCCTGCATAAATGGAAAAATGCTGATTTACTTTTACATCAATATGACAAATATATCTATATGCGGCCCGAGCACACCATAGAGGCAGCAGAATCATTTGCCAGAACTCAATTTTTTCAATGTCCATTGATGCATATTTCATCCACCTATATCAGAGAATGTATTAAAGAGGGACACTCTGTACAATATCTGGTACCAGATCCCGTATTCGATTATATAAATCGCACAAAAATATGGTAGACATGCCCTACAACTCCATGCTCTTTAAATATAAACACACCTTGATAGTGTTTCGCCATATGGTTATCTGGTGTTTTTTACTGCTCATTAATGGTAATCCATATGCTCAGGAAGGTTTGCGCATCGGTGACTGGGAGTCTTTTTTGCCCGCCAATTTGGGAAGCTCCGTTACACAGTCTGATAAGCATCTCTTTTATGCCAGTGAAAACCAATTGGTGATTATCGACAAAGAGGATGGATCCGTTGAAAAATGGAGCAAAGTAAATGGACTCAGCGATGTTGCACTAAGGCATGTGCGCTACCATACCCCCACCAAAAGTCTCATTATCGTTTACGAAAACAGCAATATTGACATCCTACGCGATGGACGTATATGGAACTTTAGCGCCATTCGCGACAATCTGTCCATTACCGGAGACAAGCGTGTATTTCAGGTTAAATTTGGCGATCAAAACAATGTTTTCTTTGCCTGTGGGTTCGGGTTGGTTGAATTTTTTCTAGATCAATTTGTATTTGGTACCACTCTTCTCACCCCCGTTAGGGTGTTAGATGTAACGGTGTGGAACGAGTACCTATACATGGCAACAGAAGAGGGGCTTTACCGAATAAAACCCAAAGAAGTTTTGCTTTTATCGGACTTTGGATTGTGGGACTCTGTAGATGACACAGATATTAGTGGTTTACGGACTGAAGGAGTGTGTAGTTTTGACAATATACTTTATGCGGGTACGGGTTCAAATGTATGGCGCAGTGAGGATGGAATATCTTTTGAACTTTTTTATGCAGCAGGAGCAAACCGACAACTGGCCTATTTGTCCAATGAGGGCAGTGCCTTACTGGCTGGTTTTGGTTGTATCAATAGCAACTGTACGCCTTCAGGATATAGATTCAATTCCGATGGAATAGCAACTGCGCTCCCTGCCAATTGCTTTTCGTCTCCTGTTTATGCCCTGGAAGATGAAAAAGGCAGAATATGGTTTGCAGATCGATTTAGGGGCATTCGAAGCTGGACTTCGGGTGACGGTAATTGTGGTTTAGGTGGCTATAATGGCCCCTATTCTGCAAATGTTAGCGATATTGAAGTTAAAGGCGGAAAATTGTATATCGCATCCGGAGGAACACAACCCAATGGAGATTATTTGTTTAGGGAAGATGGGTTTTTCGAAAGAGAAAATGGCATTTGGACAAGTTACAATAAGTTTTCTGTACCTGAATTCGGTGCCAAAGACATGCGGGACTTTTTCCGGCTCAAAGCACACCCCAAAAAAGATTTATTATACGTTGGTAACTACCTTGCAGGGTTAATTGAATGGAAAGGACCAGATGATTTTATTATTTTTGATCAAAGCAACTCTTCCTTAGGGGGCACTGTTGGCGATTTGCAGCGCACTCGGATTTCAGGACTTGACTTTGACAAAAATGATAACTTGTGGATTAGTAATTTCCTGGCTATTAACCCCATATCTGTATATACCAAAGACGGAAAATGGAAAAACTTTTCGGTACCTGGTTCTACGGAACTCCAACAAGTGGTGGTGGATGACTTTGGTAACAAGTGGTTTGCCGTATATCGCAGCGGATTGCTTGTGTTTCAAGAAGGCCGTGACATTAACAATCCAGCAGAGTACAAGTATCGCAGCATCACCACCGCCAACTCATTGCTTCCAACCAATTTGGTCAATTGTCTGGCAAAAGATCTGGATGGGGCAATATGGGTAGGTACTGACCAGGGTATTCTAGTTTTTGAATGTGGATCCGATCCATTCAGAGACGCTTGTAGGGGAACGGACAGACGTCTTGAACAGGATGGTTATGGGGCTATTCTGCTCAGTACCGAGAGCATACGGGCCTTGGCTGTAGACGGAGCAAACCGCAAATGGATAGGAACAACCAATGGACTATTTGTCCAATCTGCTAACGGCGAAGAGGCTATTTTCAACTTCACCTCGACTAACTCACCCTTACTAGACAACACCATTGTGTCATTAAAAGCTGATCTGGCTACTGGTATGGTGTATGTCGGTACCAACCGTGGAGTGCAGGCCATAAGATCAGATGCCACGGGTGGGCTTGCCGTTTTTGAAGAAACCCTAACCGCATTTCCCAACCCTGTTAGACCCGAGTATGATGGACCAATAGCCATCAAGGGACTGGCACGGGATGCCAATTTTAAAATTACAGATGCCGACGGTAGATTGGTTTATGAAGGCAGGGCTAATGGCGGACAAGCCATCTGGGATGGACGTGACCTCAGTGGACGTCGGGTAGAGTCTGGTGTTTACCTGATTTTCGCCACCTATACCAGAAATCTGGAGTTTCCATCTGCAAAAACCGGTAAAATTGTTGTGATTCGGTAAATGAGTCAGTTTCCTATTTTACAATTTTCTTTTTCCCGTTCGGAGCCTTGAAAAGTTCTTCCCCTGCTATGTCTTCCCACTTATACAATTGAAAGGTTCCATCGGTGCTCATAGCTACAAACAACCCATTTGTAAAAGTTTCGTTCAGCGATACATTGGTTACATCACTACCATCGCTTTCCCTCGTTGCCATTTTTACTACCTTCAGCAATGGGTGGCTATGCGGATTTCCAGCTTCTCCCTCTCTTGGAAATATGTGAAATTCATTGGATTGCTGGTCTGAAAGTAAAATATAACCAGTGCCATCGTCTGCCTTATAAATAGATATTCCCTCGTGATCCTCTTTAATATCCTCCTTGCCAAAGAATGCCAGCTCCTGATCCGAGCTGTCGGGATGGGCATAGTATTTTCTGACACCTGAGCCCTCATCTGAATAATAAAGATAGCCCAACTCATTGTCCACAGCTATCGCCTCTATTTCTTTACCACCCTCAAATCGACCAATGGCCCGAATCCAATCTCCTTTTACTACACCTGTTGAATCTTCAATCAGCTTGTATTGATGCAAATAACCTATTTCCGGTCCTGACTTACGACTCACAAAAGCATAAATATTATTTGTAGGCAAGTCGGTGAATAAGGCGATTCCCATAGGAGCCCGTTCGTCCCCTTTTTCAAAAACAGGTATACCCCCTCCATCAATAGGCTTCATATCAGGCAAAGCAAAAACCCTTATAGTGTTGGTATTTCGTTCGGTACAAACCGCAATGTCAATTTTACCCCCTCTAAAGGAAAAACCGTAGGCTACATCTACATTATTGGGCCGTTGTAAATTCCAAACCGTACGAGTAGAATCAACAGATCCATCCAATCTGAACACATACAAAGCACCTTCTCCCTTTTCGCCACCTTTGTCGGTTCCCAAAATCAAACTTTTAGAAAGGTCACTCGGGTTAATCCAAATGGCTGGATCATCTGAGTCGAATCGAACTTTTTGGGTGACTATTGTGGGTTGGATTTCAGCTGAAGACTGTTTCTCAGTGTTACAACCCAGTGAAAAAGACGTTAAAATGACAAAAACGAAGTAAAAGGATTTCATTTTTTTTCACAAAATTGAGTGTATCAGGCATGTGTAATACTATTTCGCATGTAAAATAATTGTTAATCTTTTGGTGGTCTTATTACAAAACTTAATAATTGTTTAACACAGACTTATCAATATAGTAATAGCGTCGGCGTATCCTTGCCCCATCATCAAATCGACGTGTAACCTATGAAAAACTTTTTACTTTCCTTTTTTACTTTACTGGGATTATGCATCATTGGCCATCAAGCATATGCCCAAACATCCGGATTGCAAGGAAGAGTGCAAGATGATCTCGGTTTAGTAATGCCGGGAGCATCGGTTGAAATCAATACTGAGCCCGTCATCGGTACGGCTACGGACAACAATGGTAAATTTTTTATGCCCGGTCTGCCATCTGGCTCCTATGTTGTCACCGTTAGCTATCTGGGATATCAGTCCAAAACGGTCAAAGTGGAACTAAAGGCAAACGAAATTACAAGTATAAATATCTCTATCTCTGAGGCAACTTTGATTGGAGAAGAGGTTTTAATCTTGGGTGATCGCTTGCGAGGGCAGGCTAAAGCACTAAATCAACAGAAAAACAATGCAAATATCACCAATATTGTAGCAGCAGATCAAATTGGAAAATTTCCCGATGCCAATATTGGTGATGCAGTTAAGAGAATTCCGGGTATCACCATGCAGAACGACCAGGGAGAGGCACGAAACATTATTATTAGAGGTATGGCTCCCCAGCTAAATTCTGTGATGATCAATGGAGAGAGAATACCCTCCGCCGAAGGTGATAATAGAAACATACAAATGGACCTAATTCCGGCTGATATGGTACAAACCGTAGAAGTCAACAAGGCTGTCCTACCTAATATGGATGCTGACGCTATAGGTGGCGCAGTCAATTTGGTGACCCGAAAAGCACCTACGGCATTGCGTATTTCTGGCACAGCGGGTTCGGGCTTGAATATGCTTTCCCGCAAACCCATTTGGAATGGCTCAGTAATAGCTGGGGGCAGGTTGTTTGGCGATCGCCTCGGAGTGATATTTTCAGGATCTTATAACAACCACCGCTTTGGTTCAGACAATTTTGAAGGAGTATGGTCAAAAACCTCAAACCCTGAACATCCTGTTGTTTTAAGCCGCTTTGACCTAAGAAAGTATGATGTACAGCGCATACGCCGCAGTGCCTCTTTGTCGCTGGATTACTCTTTGGCTAAAGGGCATCATATTTATGTGAACTCAATGTACAACTGGCGAGATGATTTTGAAAACCGTTATAGACTTCGCGTAGACAGAATGGAAAGACCTTTTGAATCTGGAAGTTTTCAAAAGCTTGGTGAAGATGTCTTTGAATTACAAGGTAGGGTAGCTATTCAAACTAAAGGTGGTATTGATAATGACCGAAATAAGGGTACAAGACTGGAAGACCAACGGGTAGCTAATCTAAATTTAGGAGGAGAGCATACTTTCGGAAAGCTACTAATGACCTGGTCAGGTACTTATGCGCGTGCAGAAGAAGATAGACCCAATGAGCGTTATATCACTCACCGCGCTAATCGCACTGTAATTTTAGATTTCGCTGATCCATTCAAATATGTGGTTGACTTAAAAAATGAAGCGGATGCTCTTACCATTGGATTAAATGAGATCTATGAATCCAATAATAATACCAGTGAGCAAGATTTAAATGGCCGCCTCGATTTCCAGCTGCCATTTATGGGTAGCAAAGGAAAATTATATTTTGGTGGTAGATATCGCAGTAAAGAAAAAGTACGTACAAATACTTATGACGTATACGATCCTATTGAGGATCTTAGCCCAAGTGGAAACGCCTTTGGGAATTTGCCAACGTCACGCCAGGATGAAAGACAATTTCTTAACGGAGACAAATACAAGCCAGGTCTTTTTGTGACACCTGCATTTTTAGGCGGTCTTAATTTGAACAATCCCACTTTATTTGAAAGAGAAGACGCTGTAGCAGAATATATAACCAGTAATTATACCGCCAACGAGAATATTCAAGGTGGTTATATTATGGCAGACTATAAGATAAATAAGAAACTAATGTTGATAGCAGGTGTGCGGGTAGAAAATACATCTATCCGATATACAGGATATGAATTTGACGAAGATGAAGAGACCTTCAAACAAACACCGGAAAAAAATAACCAATACACTAATTTCCTTCCGGGTGCACACTTGCGTTATGCTTTTTCTGACAATTCTATCCTGAGAATGGCATGGACTAATACTTTGGCAAGACCAAACTACTTTGATCTGGTACCTTTTGCTGCATATAGTCCTGATAATCAAACTTTGGTTCGTGGAAATCCTGATCTAAAAGCTACCACTTCAACGAATTTGGATGTGATGTATGAAAATTACTTTCAGTCCATCGGTCTATTCTCTGCGGGCGGCTTCTATAAAAACCTGGACAACTTTATCTATACACGAACGGACTTGGATGTGACAGATCCGGAATTTGGTCAACTTATTTCATACACTAGACCCGAAAATGGAGGTACTGCAGATGTGTATGGCTTTGAAGCTGGACTACAGCGTCAGCTGGACTTTCTTCCAGGATGGATGAAAGGATTCGGAGTTTACCTAAATTATACTTTTACAGAATCTTCCACCACCGGTATTCAGGGCCGAGAGTCAGACAATCTTCGCCTGAATGGTACCGCTCGTCACATGGTCAATGCCTCTTTGTCCTATGAAACCAAAAAATTAGTATTACGCGCATCTCTTAACTATGCTAGTGATTACATAGATGGAATTGGTGGAGATAGCTTTAATGATCTTTACTATGATCGCCAGACTTTTTTGGATGTTAATGCATCTTATGCTATAACACCACAATGGCGCATATATGCAGAAGCAAATAATCTAACCAATCAACCCTTGCGCTACTACCAAGGAATTCGTGAGCGCACTATTCAGGAAGAATATTACAATGCGCGCTTTAATGTAGGCATCAAATACGACTTTTTCGGAAAATAATGTTGTCTATATTAAATAGAGAAAAAGCCTCCTTCGGGAGGCTTTTTTGTTGATGTAACCCCAACAAAAGGAATAAATTATACGTAAATTGTAATAATAGATTTAACTTAACTCTTTAAAAGGTATCTAAATCCTGTAAAGTAGCCCAAATATGAACCGAAAGGCATTTTTTGAAACCATGACAGGCACAGGCTCCACAACAACGGATCCCATCAGCCAGCGATATCAAAATAAAACGTTACCCAACTTATCCAGACTGCGCACAGGTTTGGAGAGATATGATGGTCCAATGACCAAAGATCATGTTAGGCATCTCTTGAAACGCTGTCTTTTTGGGGTGTCCAACCCAGATTTAATCTGGGCAGAAGGCCGTTCCTTAGATGCGATTTTGGACCAGTTGCTGTCCGATAGCCCCCTACCCCCTCCTCCGCTGAATTTTTATCAAGAAACCGTAGAGGATCCAGCCTGCGGGCTTGGCGAAACCTGGATAAATGCACCTCAAAATGACGGCAATCCAGTTCGTATACAAAGAGAGATCTCACTTCGCTCATGGCTCACAGTGCTGCAGATGCAGCAAAGCATTTCTTTGAGAGAAATGATGGTTTTTTTCTGGCACAATCATTTTCCAGTAGAAACACAGGACATTCAAGATCCTCGCATACTTTACCGTTATAACGACTTGTTGAGGCGATTCTCCATGGGCAATTTTAAAGACTTGGTATATCAGATTACCATAGACCCTGCTATGCTTATATATCTTAATGGCCGTCGCAATACCCGCACAGCCCCAGATGAAAATTATGCTCGTGAATTGATGGAGCTATTCACACTTGGGAAAGGTCCGGAATCTCAATATACAGAATCCGATGTTCAGGCAGCTGCAAGAGTGCTAACTGGTTGGCGTCTTAGACTACCCCAAATAGAAGTATTTTTCCAACCTACTCAGCATGATACAGGATTAAAGAGTTTTTCTTCATTTTTTGGAAATAAAACCATCACAGGAAAAACAGGCGACCGAGGTATAGAAGAAACCCGGGAACTTATTGACATGATCTTTGAAAAAGAAGAAATGGCACTGTTTATTTGCCGTAAACTCTATCGACACTTCATTTATTATACGATTGACCAACAAGCTGAGCAAGAGGTGATTCAACCACTTGCTGACCTGTTCATACAACAGGGTTTCGAGATAAAGCCTGTTTTAAGGGCGTTATTGTCCAGTGCTCATTTTCACGACGAATTAAACAGAGGTTGCATGATTAAAACTCCGCTGCATACCTGTTCAGGTATGGGGCGAACCTTG
>CAYUZA010000017.1:416-27309 GCA_964449535.1 uncultured Saprospiraceae bacterium | reverse complement strand
GGATGTATGGATTTTATGATTTCATGACCTGTGGTTTCTAGTTTGCGAGCTACTACTACTTCTGCAATCATTTCCGTTACATTGGATCCAATCATGTGGGCGCCCAAAAATTCCCCATATTTGGCATCAAAAATAACTTTTACAAACCCCTCTTTGTGTCCAGCAGCGCTGGCCTTCCCGGAGGCTGAAAACGGAAATTTTCCAACTTTAATATCATACCCAGCATCGCGTGCGCCTTTTTCCGTAAAACCAACTGATGCAACCTCAGGTACACAATAAGTACAAGAAGGTATGTTATTATAATCGATAGGCTCAACATGATGGCCTTTAATTTTCTCAACACATAAAATACCTTCTGCACTAGCTACGTGAGCCAAAGCCGGCCCTGGAATCACATCGCCAATAGCATAAATTCCAGGAACATTAGTTCGGTAATACTCATCAACCACAATAAGACCTCTATCTGTTTTTACCCCCAAAGACTCTAAACCTATATTTTCAATATTGGCCGTTACCCCCGCAGCGGACAAAACTACATCTACCACAATCGTATCCTTCTTTCCGTCTTTTCTGCTGGTATAATGTACATGACATTCATTGCCTTTGATTTCAACGGAGTCAACAGCTGTATTTGACAAGGTCTTTATGCCCTTTTTCTTGTATATTTTGGTGAGCTCTTTTGATACTTCTTCATCTTCCCTCGGCACTAGTCCTTGTTCAAGAAATTCGATAATCGTCACTTCAGTGCCAATAGAATGATAAAAATAGGCAAATTCAACACCTATGGCCCCAGCTCCAACTACCGCCATACGCTTGGGCTGTTTATCTAAAGACATTGCTTTGCGATATTCTATGATGTGCGTCCCGTCAATAGGCAAATTTGGAAGTTGTTTCGCTCTTCCACCCGTGGCAATTATGATGTGCTCTGCTTCGTACAATTCCGCTTTCCCCTCAGCATTTTTAACCTCCACTTTTTTCCCTGGCAAAATTGTACCATGTCCTGTTAGGACATCAATCTTGTTTTTACGAAATAAAAACTGTATCCCTTTACTCATACCATCCGCAACACCCCTACTTCTTTTTACCATAGCCTCAAAATCAGGCTTAGACTCTTTTATGGTTATTCCGTAATCTTCAGCGTGTGTAATATATTCAAAAACCTGAGCACTTTTTAGCAAGGCTTTAGTGGGTATGCAGCCCCAATTCAAACATATGCCCCCAAGTGACTCCCGTTCTACAACGGCTACCTTCATTCCTAATTGTGATGCTCTAATGGCTGCCACGTAACCCCCTGGCCCACTTCCTATGATTATCAAATCGTACTTCATCAATTATTTTATTTAAATGGTGAACATGATGGGCAAAGATAAGGCAACTTACCCAAATGGATAATGGATGAGGCAAACTTGCTTCTCTTTGCTGTGATTAAAATATAAATTGAAACTACATTTTAGCTTTTCATACAACTAAATTCAAATTGAAATCAAAAACGCTAAGTCAAACATTGGTACAAACTCCATAATTGATCAAAGTATTATTGCAGTTGTATTCATTGAAAACCTAATTTAAAAATTTGTATAACTTTTAGGGCCAAAAAGCTAAACAAAACAACCAGTGTTTGCATTTATAAGTTATAATTATACTAAAATGAAAAAAATAAATGGACTTGCGGTTGTTGACGAGATGCCTCGCATAAGCCACACGCAAACCGAGACCCCAATGCATGCGAAAGCGTTCGATATCAGCGAAGATGAAAAAGTGGAGGCCATAACAGCTCATTTTAAGGAAATCATGCACCTGCTTGGTCTAGATTTATCAGATGATAGCCTTAAGAATACCCCAAAGCGAGTAGCTAAAATGTATGTGCATGAAATTTTCAGTGGATTAAATCCTGCGAATAAGCCTGAAATAACTTTGTTCGAGAACAAATATGGATATCGAAATATGTTGGTGGAACGGAATATTCCGCTTCAATCTACTTGTGAACATCATTTTCAGCCCATCATTGGGGTAGTACATATTGCTTACATCTCCTCTGGAAAAGTGATTGGTTTAAGTAAACTTAATCGTGTTGTTGAATTTTATGCTAGAAGACCCCAAGTACAAGAAAGAATGACAGTTCAAATAGCGGAAGAATTGATGCGTATATTGAACACAAGGGATATAGCAGTATATGTAGATGCCAAACATATGTGCGTTGAAGCAAGAGGGGTTGAACACCACGGATGCTCTACAGTTACCTCCGCATTTCACGGAAAATTTCTGAACGAACAAACCCGATTTGAATTTTTACAAGCGATTAAAGGGTGATTTATGGAAAGTCTTCAAAATAAAACCACACTAGTCATCGGTGCAACGGGGGGTATAGGATCCGAATTGGTTAAACTCCTTAAAAGCAGCGGTGCAGATGTGTACGTGACCAGTACTAATAAAGAAAAGCTTGATGCTTTTAAGCAGGAAAACAATATTCCTACTTCCCATGCATTTTTGCTAGATGTTCGATCTACGGATGGTTGGTCAGCACTCAAAACGTCCATTCCTCTTCCAGACATTATCATAAACGCTTCTGGAATAGGCATTATTAAACCATTGGATAAAATGGAAAACGAGGATTTTGACAATGTTATAGATGTTAATTTAAAAGGCAACTTCAAATTGTTAAAAGCGTTTTTACCAGACATGAAAATACGCAAAACAGGCCTAATTATAAATATTCCTGGAGTGCTGGGCAAAACGCCGATGGCTGGAGCATCAGCTTATGCAGCCTCCAAATACGGCCTTAATGGCATGCTAAAATCAGTGCGAGAAGAACTCAAACTGACTCAAATCAGAATTACCAATTTATATTTGGGAGGCACAGATACACCATTTTGGGATGAAATCGATCTTCCCGTTAAAAGAGATCGTTTTGTACAAGCCAAAGAAGCAGCAAAAGCAATTTGGTTTTTGTGTCAACAACCAAGTTCTGGAGTAGTTTCAGAAATGGTTTTGCAACCCTTTAACCATCAGGCTATTTAATGACAACCCTTAGTATAGATAAACATAAAATTCTGTCTTTTGAAAAACAGTTTAGGACGCAGCTAATAAATTCACTACCAGGCCTTAAGCCACTCGTATTAGTAGGAACCACCCATGCCTCAGGTGTAGCAAACCTCGCCCTATTCAGTTCAATAGTCCATATAGGAGCTGACCCTCCTCTGCTAGGCCTTATATTTAGACCTGATTCCGTGCCCAGACACACATTAATCAACATCCAACGAGAGCCAAAATATAGCCTCAATGTAGTGCACGAAAAAATGGTGATGCAAGCTCATCAATGCAGCGCGAGGTTAGCAGATGATATTTCTGAATTCGATGATGCAAATCTCACCTTACAACAACGAGAGGGGTACCATTCAATTCCTTTTGTCAGCGAATCTATGGTGCAAATAGCTATGGAACGCCAGGAAATCATTAGAATAATCAGCAATAATACGATGCTTGTAATCGGATCCATAGAACACATTTGGTTGCCGGACTATGCACTGCAAGAAGATGGTTCGGTAAATCATTTTGCGCTTCATTCATCCGTGTGTCTGGGTCTTGACACATATGGCAAAGCTACATTTCAATGCCAACTACCCTATGCCAAACCCGGTCAATTAAATAATAATTGATCAAAAGAACAGTAAAATCCTAGATTGAAACTAAAATACGTTTGTGTATGAGAGACATTATTCTAAATAAATATCTGGAGATTTATAGAGAGGATCCTCAAAAGTCAATATCTGTGTCTTATGTATGCAACCAGATTCCTATCAAAGAAAAAGAATTTTATGAGTGGTTTTCCTCTATAGAGGACCTAGACGCTCAGGTTCTCGCAACTGCAATACAAAATGTGATGATCAGCATAGAGAAAAGCCAAGAGTGGTCCGAGTATAGCGCTCGTGAAAGGTTATTGGCCTATTTTTTTACTCTATTTGAATCTTTTACCGAAATCCGCAGTTTTTTAATTGACAGATACGCAATACAACTGACAGGGCAAAATAGCCTGTCGCATGCCAAAAAAGAAGCTATACGCAGTTTCAGACAAATTTTAGCACATGGAATTAGTAACGGTGAGATTCATACTCGAGGAATACCCACAGATAGATATGCAGATATTTGTTGGGTGGCGTTTAGGGGCTTATTCTATTTTTGGCTCAAGGATCGAAGTTTGCGCTTCGAAAAAACTGATGCAGCCATTGAAAAAACAGTGCACACTTTATTTGATATCATGAGCCGCAATTTTCTGGACTCAGCGTTTGATTTGGGCAAGTTTATGTGGCAACAGGGATTCGAGTCAAAGTTTAAATCGTGATATGTCAACAGAAAACACAACTACCCAAGACAAAATTGCCACCGGCAAAGTCCAACGTTCAATGAAAATCCTCCAAACCGGGGCAAAAGTAGGGGTTAATTATGTGAAGCATTACACAGAAAAAGCTATCGGTTTGTCACCGGCCAGGGAGAGCTTGGATCGAGCAAATGCGGGTACAATTTTCCAATCTCTTAATGAATTGAAAGGTAGTGCACTCAAAGTAGCCCAGATGTTGAGTATGGACCAAGGTATTTTGCCAGAGGCCTACAGAAGCGCGTTTGCCGCTTCACAACAGAATGCTCAACCCCTTTCAGGTCCATTGGTCATACAAGTGTTCCAGAAAAATTTCGGCAAACACCCATTGGAAATTTTTGATCATTTCAGTTTAAAAGCAACGCACGCGGCTAGTATAGGTCAGGTCCATCAGGCCGAGTTGCGGGGCAAAAAACTGGCAGTGAAAATCCAGTATCCCAGCATTGCAGAAAGTATCAAATCCGATCTAAAGCTGATAAAACCTTTTGCGCTCAGACTTCTGGGTATGCAAGCAATAGAGCTCGATCATTATTTTGACGAAGTAGAGTCTAAACTAATGGAAGAGACTGATTATTTGCTTGAACTGAAACAGGGCATGTCGATGGCAAAGGATTGCAGCCATCTAGAAGGCATCATATTTCCAACGTATTATCCTGAGTTGAGCAATGACCGAATATTGGTAATGGACTGGCTGGAGGGTATATCCTTGGCAGAATTTACCAATACCAACCAAGACGAATTCCTTTCTCAGAAAATAGCACAGCGCCTATGGGACTTTTATGCTTTCCAACTGCACGTTTTAAAGCGGTTTCATGCGGACCCCCACCCTGGCAATTTTCTCATTTTAAAAGACGGTTCGATTGGCATTCTGGACTTCGGTTGTATTAAAGAGATACCCCAAGCATTTTATCAAAGTTTTTGGGCACTTGTGTGTCATAAAGGACCTGCAGATGATTTTTTTGTTCAACATATGCACGAACTTCAGCTATTACTACCTAATGATTCACCGGTTATTAAGCAAAAACTTATTGAATTATACGAAAAATTAATCTCACTCTTCGGCAAACCATATCGACAACCCCTATTTGATTTCAAGGAAGGCGACTATATGAATCAGTTATACCAAACTGGAATGAATATGAAGGATATGGAAGAACTCAAAGAGGCCCGGGGTAGCAGAGATTTTATTTATGTAAATAGAACACATTTCGGTCTGTATCATCTTTTACATGCATTAGGAGGTAAAATAAAAACAGAATACGCTGCGTTTGTGTAATACTTATTCACAAAAGAAGGCAGATGTTGCACTCTTACGCTATAATAAAACGATGGCTCTTTTCTTATAAAGTTAAATAAGGAATATTCACTATTTATATATACTTGTGAAATAAATTAATTATAGTGTTATTGGCTCTCAGCATAAGTATTGTAATATTGCAACAGAAAATAAATGACAAAATCAAAATATCCTTTTTTTATCACTTAAACTTAAACGCATATGAAAAAATCAATTTGGTTATTAACGATTGCCCTAATGGCTATTGCTGTTACATCTTGTAAAAAAGATTCTTATTCCAGAGAAGATTTTGTGGGCAATTGGGATGCCACTGAAAGTATCATTATTTCGGGTCAGACAAATACTCGGTCTTACTCCTTTAATGTAATTCTAGATCCTGGAAATATTGACCGTATCATAATGAACAGCTATGGAGATTTACAGGGAGCAGCTATATCAGCGACTGTTTCCGGAAACACATTTAAAACAGAAAAGCTCAACATCACTTTCAATGGCAATAGCGCAACATTTGAGGGTTCAGGAACCATTGATGGCAACAAAATCACCTATAGTAATGTTATCTTGACTAATGGTGTAAATACAACATTCAATGGTACAGCCACCAAAAAATAAGCACCTAAGAACAGCATTAAGAGAGCTGCCAAAGAGGCAGCTCTTTTTTTTGGATTAAATCCTACTCCAATTAAATAATTAATTTTACGGCCATTTGATGCATAAAAATGAAGACTAAGTACCAAAAGAAAGATAAAATAAACGTTATAACACTTGGTTGCTCTAAAAATCTTGTTGATAGTGAGCAAATTGTGACCCAACTAAAGTATAACGATCTCGATGTGCAACATGATGCAGCAGATGATGCGAATATAGTTATTGTAAATACGTGCGGTTTTATTGACTTGGCCAAAGAAGAATCAATTAACACTGTCTTGCATTACGCTCGCGAAAAGAGTGAAGGTAATATTGAACGCCTATATGTAACCGGCTGTCTTTCTCAGCGTTATAAAGATGATTTGGCCATAGAAATACCAGAGGTGGATGACTGGTTTGGAACTATGGATCTACCAGCCTTACTAGCACGATTTAATGCAGATTATCGACATGAGCTGATTGGAGAGAGGTTAAGCTCAACTCCGGGTCATTTTGCCTACTTAAAAATATCTGAAGGTTGTAACCGCACGTGTTCATTTTGTGCTATTCCATTGATGCGAGGCAAACATATTTCCAGAAAAATGGAAGATCTGGTACATGAAGCTCGCTTTTTGGCTAGCCAGGGTGTAAAAGAAATAATACTTATTGCGCAAGAATTAACCTACTATGGCTTAGATCTTTACAAAAAAAGAGCATTAGCGGATTTGTTGGATGCACTTCAAGAGGTAGAAGGTGTAGAGTGGATCAGGCTTCATTATGCATACCCCAGTAAGTTTCCTGAAGAGGTATTTGATGCCATGGCCAGAAACTCCAAGGTATGCAAGTATCTTGATATCCCCTTGCAACATGCCTCAGACAATATGCTTTTAGCAATGAAAAGACAGACTACCCGCGAATATCAATTGAATTTGATGAAAACCGCAAGAGAGAAAGTGCCTGGCATTGCACTTCGAACCACCATGTTAGTCGGATTTCCGGGAGAAACAGAGGCTGACTTTCTGGATATGGTACAATTTATACAAGAAGTTAAGTTTGACAGATTAGGAGTATTTCAATACTCACATGAGGAAGGCACCTCAGGGTATTTATTAAAAGATGATGTACCTGCCGCTGTAAAACAGGATCGAGCAAATAGACTAATGGAAGTACAGCAAGCCATTTCATTAGAAAAAAATCAGGATAAAATTGATAAAGTGTTTACCGTGCTAATTGACAGAAAAGAATCCGGACATTTTGTAGGTCGGACTCAATATGACAGTCCCGAAGTGGACAACGAAGTTTTTATTCCAGCTGAAAACACTTATCTGAGGGTTGGAGATTTTGCTAAAATTCGAATTACAGATGCTACTGAATATGACCTTTTTGGTATTTTGGATGTTTATAAATAATGAAAACTGAATCCACCTCACTTTGGTTAAATCCCTACCGGCAAGCTTTGGCTTCATTTGCTGTAATGTTATCTATTAATCTGATCTTTTTGATCGTAAAATGGCTGTCTTCAGGCGCATGGATTCCTGAACGCATTGCATGGATTTTAGCTGCTTCCTTCTTGCTGCTTTTCGGCATTTTCAATGCCCTCGTATTACTTTCCACAGGTAACATGGGCAAATATTGGTCTCAGAGCATTATTAGTTATGCTGGCTTCGCTATAGGAGGGGGATTAATTGCCGCATTATTCAGTGGTATTCCATTGTCTGAGGCAGGAAGTTTCAGTTGGATTTATATGGTTATTTCTTTTAGTTATCTTATTTTTTTATCCATTGGTGGTTTGATGAAAATCATCGTAGAACTAGCCCAAAGGGCAGATACTAGAAATTTTGAGAACAGAAGACATAAAAACCCTAACAAATAAAAGATGGTATTAATCATGAGGATTTTATATGCGCTTTGTTTAATTATTTTGTCTAATGCATGCGATGCACAGCGAAGAGAAAAACCAAACCAGGAATTTCCCATTGCCAAAAGCGATGCGCAGTGGAAATCTGAGTTAGAAGATCTTTCATATCAAGTATTGCGAAAAAAAGCTACCGAAAGAGCATTTACTGGTAAGTTATTAAATGTAAAAGCTCAAGGCAGCTATTTGTGCGAAGGTTGTTCAAATCCATTATTTGATAGTAAAACCAAATTTGATTCCGGAACTGGATGGCCAAGCTTTTATGCCCCTATAAAACGGGGAGCTATTACAGAAATAACTGATTATAGTCTTGGAATGACAAGGATTGAAGTAGTTTGCAGCCAATGCGGCGGCCATTTAGGACACGTCTTCGACGATGGACCAGCGCCTACAGGTTTGCGCTATTGTATTAATTCAGCAGCACTACAATTTTTAGCTTCTGGCCAGCAAAATAAATGATGACATTTAATCCCTGCCTAAAATAAAGACATCTAGATGGCATTATAATAAACTAATTTTCTTGTCAACTAGCTTGGCATCTTATCTTTTATTTCCTTCAGTTTGATAAAAGCATCTATGGGGGTCAAGCAGTTTAAGTCCATATCTGTTAAAATATTCTTTATAATCTCCCATTCTGGATCTTGTGTTTGGAAGATGTTTAACTGATAAGAGGCGTTTCCAATAGCATCTGCAGTCACGCGCTTTTTGGATTTAATTGCTGATTTGTTGTCTTCAATGAATTTTTGCTCAAGCTGCTGTAATATTTCATTGGATCTGTCGACGATCCACTTAGGCATACCAGCCATTTTGGCCACATGGATTCCAAAGCTGTGCTGACTTCCTCCCTCAATTAGCTTCCGTAAAAAAATAACCTTGTTGCCAGTATCCCGCACAGCCACACTATAATTTCGTATACCTGGGAACCGCTCAGCAAGCTCATTTAATTCGTGATAATGCGTTGCAAAAAGCGTTTTGGGGCGAGCATATGGATTGTTATGTAAAAACTCTGCAATTGACCATGCAATAGAAATGCCATCGTAAGTGCTTGTGCCTCTGCCTATTTCGTCTAAAAGAATAAGACTTCTTTCTGACAGATTGTTCATAATCGATGCAGTCTCATTCATTTCCACCATAAATGTGGACTCGCCTGAGGATATATTGTCAGATGCACCCACCCTGGTAAATATTTTATCTACAATACCCATACTTAGATTTTGGGCTGGCACAAATGAACCCATTTGTGCCATCAAACAAATCAGCGCGGTCTGCCGCAACAATGCAGATTTGCCAGACATATTAGGACCCGTGATTAGTAATATTTGCTGATCACCATTGTGTAAATACAGGTCATTAGGAACATAGTGTTCGCCCGCTGCGAGTGTGGTCTCAATGACAGGATGGCGGCCTTGTTTGATATCAATCACCAGGCTGTCGTCCATTACTGGGCGACAATAATTGTGTTCTATTGCTTGGCGAGCGAATGAACACAAACAATCCAATTCCGCAACCTGACGTGCATTTTGTTGTATAATGGGTATGTATGGCTGTAAAAAAACCAACATTTCCTCATATAAAGCAAGTTCTAAAGCAGCGATACTATCTTCTGCGGTGAGAATACGTTGCTCAAGCTGCTTAAGCTCATCACTTATATAGCGTTCAGCATTACTCAAGGTTTGTTTACGAACCCAATCAGCGGGTATGCGGTCTGCATCTTTATACTTGTTAGTTACTTCGAGGTAGTACCCAAAAACAGAATTGAAACCAATTTTCAAATTAGTAATACCTGTGCGCTCAATTTCGCGAACTTGAACATCAGCCAAGGCCTGTTTGCTGTTTTTTATCAAATGACGTATATCATCTAACTCAGTCGAAACCCCCTCGCAAATAACACCCCCCTTAGCCAATAGCATTGGAGCATCTTCTCTCAGTGTAAGCCCTATACGATCAATTAATGCCTTACAGGTGTTCATGGCATCCAATATCGGACTCAATGGCGATTGCATATCCTGGGCACTCATGGATTCCTTAATATCCTGAATGGCCACCAATGCTCTTCTTATTTGTAAAATTTCTCGTGGATTAATTTTTCCAGAAGGTGCTTTTGAAATAACCCGCTCTAAATCTCCCATTTTTTTAAAATGTTCTTCTAAAAGCGGTATACACATAGCTTTATCCATCAAATAAGCGACCATATCCAATCTGGTGTTTATTTGAGTCAGGTTGGTCAATGGAAGTAATATCCACTTACGCAACATTCTAGCGCCCATTGGCGAGGATGTTCTGTCCAAGACATCAACCAATGCCTTCCCTCCTTCGTGTGACGGACGTATCAGTTCTAAATTTCTTACTGTAAATCGATCCAACCATAGATACTCCTCTGATGGAATACGGCTGATCCGATTTACATGGGCTAATTGCTTGTTTTCTGTGGTACTCAAATAATGCAGAATAACCCCCGCAGCGATTTTCGCAGAAGCGAGTTCATCGATACCAAAACCTTTCAGTGAATGAACCTGAAAATGCTGCAACAATTTTTCCAAAGTAAAATCACTGGTAAAAATCCATTCATCCAATGGATATGTGTAAAAAGACTCTCCTAAAATTTCTTCAAATAATTTTCGCTTTTGACGCGGATACAAGACTTCGGCTGGCTGAAAACTCTGTACAAGTTTTTCTATGTGCAAAGTATTACCTTGACTTACCAAAAATTCACCCGTAGAAATATCTAAAAATGCAATACCGTTGGCTTGATCGTCGTCATCTAACCATATTGCACATAGATAATTATTTCTCTTATGGTCTAACAATTTTTCATCAAGCGCTGTCCCAGGGGTTACCACTTCGGTTATTCCTCGCTTTACAATTTTTTTTTCTTTAGAAGGCTTTTCAAGTTGCTCACAGACGGCCACACGGTAACCTGCTCTAACTAATTTTGGAAGATATAAATCAAGAGAATGAAATGGAAATCCCGCCAGTTCGGTGTCTGAAGTGCCATTGTTTCGGTTAGTTAATACAATCCCCAAAGCCTGTGAAGCCTTAACTGCATCTTGTCCAAAAGTTTCATAAAAATCACCCACACGAAACAACAAAATAGCATCAGGATGCTGCTTTTTCAGTTCGTAATATTGCTTCATAAGCGGAGTTCCACTTTCCTCCTTTTTCACAGCCACTTCACATTTAATGAAGCACAAATATGCAATTTTTTTGTATGGATTTTTAATCTATATATACCGCAATATTTCAAACAATAAAAAAAGCCTGTTCAGAATACTGAACAGGCTTAAAGAATTGAGTTAGGTATATCAACGTATAATTGAAATATTCCCTTGTTTTTTAGCCTCCTTGCCGTCGGGACAGCGAACCAATAAATAATAACCATAAGATCCCAAAGGCTGTAGCTTTCCTTTGTAGGTTCCATCCCATCCAATTGACGGATCTGTGGTACGGAACACCTGTTCACCAAAACGGTTATAAATGATCAGCTCAATTTGAGTATCTTCAAATCCTGAAAATATCCTGAAAAACAATACATCATTTGCACCATCCCCCTTGGGTGAAAATGCATTAGGTAGATAAATACTTTCTTCACAAGTTATATCCAACACCAGTACTTCATTAACACAACATTCTCTAGTACAACCATCTTTATTGGTAACGGTAACACAAAACTGGACATCCTCAGTTAATGGCTTCGATTTAGTAGAGGCTGCAGTAGGATCTTCCACCAGCTCTGCCGGCTCCCATTGATAAGTATAAGAGGGATCGAATGCTACCGTGAGGTCTACCGTTTCATTCTGTAAAATGGTGTCTTTACTCACATCGCATACAACCGGAGTATCAAAATCAGAAACTACTAGCGTGTAATCTCCCATGACAACACAGCCGTCATCATAAGTAATCTTAATATTATAAGTAGTTGTAGATGGAGGACCGATTCGGATACATTTATTGGTAGCCGGCCCAATTATTTGATCTAGTGGTGTCCACATCCAACTCACGACTCTGCTTTCTTGTGGAGAACTTACACAAAGGTTAACTGTATCTCCAACGCACATTGGATTGTCGCCATCCAACGTAAAGACTACGGCAAAAAACCTCACATTTACTTGAGATTCAAGTATACAGCCATATTTATCCTCTACGCAAACTTTAATATTCCTATCTACGGTTAAATAAATACTCAATGAATCGCCTTCTCCTAATATTTCACCTGTATCGGCATCCTTCCAAGTAAACTTAACTGCATTTGGAGAGGTCGCCACAAAGAGTACCGTGGTGTCTTTACATAACTCCAAAGTAGACTCTGTGTTCAGCACAATAGGATCAGGCAATACTACATGAATAGAGTCTACAATAGAATCACATTGGGGTTCGGTAATGGTCACTCTGAATGTAGTAGGCTCTGTAATCCTCACAGTAGGATTAAACACCGTGTTGCTACCAACGATTTTATCAGCAGGCTCCCAACGGTAACCCCAAGAAGGATTCCCATTAGGGTTCAATTCCAGTGTTTCTTCGTCACAAGTGGATAAAGTATCTGGCAACATCACATCTACAAACTTTACAGAAACAGGCAGAGCGATAGTATCCGGACAATCACCACCGGTATAAAGCGTAATGATATAGTCACCAGCAGCTGCATACGTATGCCTTGCTTCAGGATCCTCGGTAGAACTGTTTCCATCACCAAAATCCCAACGAACAACGGGGCCACCGCTTGTTTTAGTAACCGTAAAATCTAATTTGCCGCAAATATTATCAAATTCGAAAGCAGCTGGACCATCAGGATCAACCACTGTAACTGTCACTTCCTTTATTACAATACAACCAGTCACAGGATCAGTAATGGTAACCGTGTAAGTAGTCGTTTCTAAAGGGCTCGCCCAAGGACTTGGATTATTGCAACATGGATTAAGCGTTGGATCAGGACTCCAGTTCCAAATTAAATTGGGGATAGGATTATTGGGATTAATCTGTATGGCTTTGCGAGCGCACAAATCAAGTTCTGTATCAAAAAAATCCGCCCCAATAAAGTTTAAGGTCAGTTCTCTAGTGATGCAATTATCCTCGCAAATTATTTCACCATTTTCATCTTCATAAGTTACACAAAGTGTAATCTTGACTGTCACAGTCGTATCAAAGCTAACACCTGTAAAATTTTGATCGGAAGAGGTTAAAACTCCACCCGGATACTCGATTGTCCAAGACCATGCCACAGGTTTGGCAAAAGCGGGCCCTTGATAAGAGTTGTCCATAAAATCAAGTACAAGGCTGGTATCACATTCAACTGGCGTTATGGTAAAGTCGGGTGTAAGGTTAATATCTGGTGGAATAAGATTAAAAGTTTTGGTAATTTTACTTACACAGCCACTATCTGATTCTATCTCAAGTGTAATTTTAACCAATTGGTCACCTATGAATTTACCAAAAACAGTGTCGGGGCCCGACTGTGTAGCATTGGGTATAGAATTTGACTCAACGGTGTACTCCCACCTTATAATTTGTCCAACATCGTCTCTTGAATTATCTTTCACGTATACGGTGAACTCATCTTTACACTGCACAATTGTGTAGTTAAAATCCGGTATCAACCCTTTGTCTGAGTTGGCCTCAAAATTAATCTCTTTAAAAAGACTACATCCATTAGCCGCAGTGACTGTGAGTCTGATCGTTCCAGTCTTTAGATATGGCACAGAAAATCTTGGATTTCGTTCGGCAGAAGTCTCCAACACATTATCATACCGAAGTTCCCACAACCAATTAACAGCGGGCGACAAGGTATCTCGAGTCTTGTCGGTCAAAACAAAGTTGACACTATCTCCACAAAGCAATTTTTCAAGGTCAAAATCCACATCCAAACCCGAGTCGCGAATGATTATTTCCTTAAGAAACGTATCCCTGCAAGTAGTGTCATTGATTGCAATCAGTCCAATTACAAAGGTTCCTGTATCTGGGAAAGTGTAAGAAATTGAAGAAGGAGGCAAATTTGCATCCATTTGACTTGGAGTAGGATTTGGCCAATTCCAATACCAAATGAATTCATCAGCATCTATACTCTCATTGGTAAACGTTACGGTTCTATTATCACACTGAAGATCTGGAGCTGAAAAGTTAGCGGTCGGCTTATCACCGCAATCAATAATGTTGATCTCAAAATCTCTACAAACTGTCCCAATTAAAACTCCATTGCGATACTCATCCACACAAATGCCGATGAGATACCTTCCTGGAGCAGTAGGTGTACCTGTTATTCTACCTGTAGATGGATTAATTTTTACGGCATCAGTAGGATTGCCCAACATGTCATCCCTAGAAAAAACCGATTTCCAAGTTACAGTATCTCCTTCATAAGTTGGTTTTTGTAACTGAGAGCCTTGGGGTTTGGGAAGATCAAAGGTGGCTCCAGCTCCAGAATAAGGCGTGTTTAATCTATATACAAGCTGATCTCCGTCAGCATCCGTAGCACTGTGATCGAAAACCCATTGCTTGTAATTACAAACATAAACAGGCGGCCAGGATTTGAAGGAAGGACTAGCATTACAGGTTGTTAATGCCGATTCTGAAATGGCGACCCAGTAATTTGAACCAGTTTTGAGAGGCTCTACTATATTGGTCAAATCTGTATTTCTACAGCAGCGCTGATAAGAGAGTATGTACCCACCTGCTCTAAATGGTAGAATTAAGGTATCCCTATATAAGGTGGTATGCACGCATACCGTATCTGGTAATGGCTCACAAATATTAGCATTAAAAGGTATGGTATCATTTCCAATTGGATCCATTAATATTTCACCACTAGACCCATTTTTGCCAATTTGAAACAGTTGATTTCCCCGACTATCGAAAATACCCACAGAAGCGGGATCGTCAAATACTGCTTCCGGATTTGCCGTTTTACAATCACGGTACATCAAAAGGGTAATTTCATATCGATTATTACCCAAGCAGCGATATGAAAGCTGTCCACCCACAATATGGGTAGCCTGAGCCTGGGTGATAAAAAGCAGTAAGAAGAAAAAAGACAAGCCTATACTGCGCAATAAATTCCCCGAAAAATCTTTCTTGGAAAAGAGTCGGGCTTTATGTTTGAACCTTTTAAATGGGTTGTGCATTATCGCTTCATTTTGAAATTAGTAAAATAACATTAACGGCGATTGCTCTTTTCCCGAGTCACCTTAACGATTTCAACCCTACGTTCTCTCGATGCAGGAATACTATAAATTGAATTTCGGACATCCTTGATAGAACGACTTACATACCTCGGTGCCCTTCTTGAACCATATGCCCTTTCGCTTATCACCAATTTTTTAGCCTGCATAAATGGCATTAATTTGCCATTTGAATACTGATTGATTTGGTTCATCACGCTACTCACCCTACGCTTACTAAGGGCATCATTATAAGCTGCCGAGGCCCGTGGACTAGCAAAACCCTGAAGTTCTATCTCTACTTTCTGATTTTCAGCAATAAGTGCCTTTTCCAAAAGTGCAATGAAAATACTCAAATCTTCATTACCTCGTTTAACCTCTTTGTCAAAGAATGTTTTCACTTCTTTTTCTGCTCGCTCCTTCTCTACTCCGCTCAAAGGCTGAGCCCATGCATTAATAAATTCTTGCCTTTTCGCAAAATACGGAGGGTATGTCTCTTCATAACGCAAAGAAGTCTTAGTCTTGTAGGTGCGCTTCTCTGGTTCGTCATTGTCAAAGAACAAGGTAAGCGGTAGAAAATCCTCCAAATTTCCTAGTCCCAAATACATCTTTTGCGTTATCACGTTCAAATGATCAACATCCTTTGTAGTAAAATGTGCCGTATCTGGACTAAAACCACGACGAGTAGCAACCAATAAATAATCCAAACCTCGATCCAATGGAAGGGTTATTTCATTCATTTCGTCGTCCATTTGAACGATCAACTCCTCATCAGGACTATTTTTATTTACCAACTTAATGGTAGAGCCATATAATGGGTTATTGTTGCGCTTATCAAAAGTCATAACCACCAAATCCAAATCAGTGGTTCTAAGGAATAAGTCTTTGTTTATAGTAATAGACTTACGAATTCTTTTTGTGCTCAGGTCAACGGTGTCGCTAAAAAATCCATCTTTAGAACCGATGATCCGATAATCTTTGGAGCGATCCAAATTAAATTTGAATTCATTACCACCATTTATATTGGTTATACCTACCGGAGCTTCTACTCCAGACAAATCAAATAATGTAACTGTAGCCTTTTCCATGGGTTCACCCGTGAGCTTATCGAAAGTTTTAGCTACTAACTTGATCTCAATGTCGTTGTAGTTGATTTTGTAAATATCATTACAGCAAGCCTCACTGTTGTCATCCAAAAAATATCCTCCTGAACGATTTGAAGCTAAATAAGCTACATCACTACTGTCGGACTCCATAAAGTACAAGTCGTTGAATGAGCTATTGAAAGGAACGCTCATATTTTCTGGCGTCATCCAGCCCCCATCTCTTTTTTCCGTTCTGTAGATATCATAACCTCCCAGCCCGGGATATCCATTTGAAGCAAAGTAAAAAATACCAGTAGTATTGGAATAAAATGGCGTAATCTCATCAAATTCCGTATTTACCTCAGCAAAATTAACCGCGTTGCCGAAAGTGCCATCTTCTTGCATTATGCTGTAATATACATCGTAGCCACCTTTACCTCCCGGTCTATTGCTCACAAAATATAAAATCTCCCGTTGGCTGTTAATAACACGAGACATGGCAGGTTGCGTCGTAGTATACCCGTCTACATTAACTGAAGCCGGAAGCTTCACTCCTTCGCCGTAGGTGCCATCCTCCTTAATATCTTTTACAAAAATATCACAACGAATATCTTTACCATTCATATACTCACATACTGTGTAGTATATTTTATCTTTTGCCTGATTGTAGGAAGTATGTGAAGTATGTAGTACATCCAAATTAAAACCGCTTTCTATCGGCAAGCCCGGTGCTTCATTTTTTGAAATCAAAACCTTGCTGATAGGACGAGTAGGTTGATAAGTATCCCGTTTGTTCTCGAATCGTAATGACGAATAAAAAAGAGAATCACCTTTAATAAATGGACCAAATTCAGAAAAAGGTGTGTTGACCTGAGAACCCAAGTGATTCAGTTCAACATCTTCAAACTCAATATTGGATTCTGCAGAAGCAAATTCCATACTGATTTTGCTTAATTTGGCTCTTGCAGTTAAAGATGCATCATCTCCTTCATTTTCAGACAAGTATAGATCGAAATTCTTTTCTGAATCCTTATACCGTCCTAAATGATATTGCATATCAGCCAGATAAAAACGTGCATTAGGGTATTTGTTGTCCTTGTCCTTGTCTAAAACCTGCTTATAATATCCAGCAGCTACTTTATAAGAGTTAAACTGTCTCGCCGACTCGGCACACTTGTAGATAACATCCACATTTTCAGTATCAAATTCAAGCAGTGTTTTGTAGTAAATTAAAGCAGCATAATAGTCTTTAAATTCATATGCTTTATCAGCAGCGGTTTTCCATGCCTTTTGAGTCTGAGCAGGGAGTAAGTAAGCTACCAAGAGCAAGACTATACAGCTTATGATTCGTATTTTTTTCATAGGTTGATCAGTTTGGCAGGTAGCCCATTAATAAATTGGACAAGTTTTATATACAGGCAGCGGTTTCACTTTAAGAATCCGGTATGACAAGGACAGCTCCGGACCTCCTCTCCTACCTGTTGCCACGTTAAAATCAGAGTAATTTATATCATAACTAAAGCCCGCATGCCAGGTTTTATAATGAACCTCTACAGCAGGTATAACCGCATCGCGCACTCTCCAGTTGGCTGCAAAGACTAATGCTAATTCCTTGCCTCTTTGTTGGTTAAGGTAAATCTTCGCTCCCGCTCCTGGTACTATCTCGTTTGCTTTTTCTTGCAGCTGATATAAACCATGCACCAACACATCTACAGAACGGGCCACTTTGAGGGCACCAATGGCATGTACAGCAAGCCTGGAAGGTAGCCGGCTATCAATATCGTCATAAAAATTCTGATTAGGTCTATTTACATGATAGTAGCCAGCACCAAGATCCAATTTACTGCGTTCATCATTTCCTTGCAGCCTGTAATTTAAACCCAGTGAAACATCCCCAAACAAAACGCTAAGATTATCAAAACTTTCGCCGGAAGGCAAAGAAGGAACATATTCATAGCCATTCCACTGACCATCCCATTGCAGACGATCTAATTTAAAGGCCTTCTGTGCACCTCCTAGTTGAACTCCACCCGTGATCAAGTTGTTTTGATTCAATATGTAAGTATAACTGCCACTAAGCCCCAGATGCAACGTATTTAATCCCGGAGTACCCATCAAGTCATAATTAAACACTACTCCAAAGCCCCAGAAGCTTGTCTGTGACTTTTTAGGAAATAATTTAAAGTCAAATGCGCCAGTGTAAGTAGTATATGGAACAGCAACACTTCTCCATTGATCCCTAAAATTGGCCATAAACCGTAAATCACCATTAAAAATACCCGTCAATGCAGGATTTATATTTTGCGGTGCATGGTAGTATTGAGAATAATGTATATCCTGCCCCCAAGTAGGACTACTGCTGAAGAGAAGCATCCAGCATGCTACAACACAGCTTCGTATAATTTGCTTCAAAATGGGACAATTTACTCGGTTAATAAAAAGGCTAATGAAACTGCAAGCAAAAACTATACCATAAAACCAAAAGATCGGTTGGTATTTGTTTTCAATAACAATTCAATTACCACTTACAAAGATAACTCATTATATGCCATTTACTACCCCTTAGCTCCATCTTTTTTACCCTAATAATCAAGTAATTATTCCATTAATCTTTTTCATTATGCATAATTTAAAAGACAAAAAGAGATTTACATATTAAACCTCTTATCGCCATCATAAATTTTAAAGCAACATTCGTTTATTCTAAATTTGTTGAAATTTTAATTGCGTTAAATGTCGCATTATTCAGGATTCAACCGCAGCCATTCTGCCATTTACCTAACGACATATCTCATTTGTCTTTTCCTAATCAAAAACATGAATCATACAAAATTTGAACTTTAATTGTCGTGTGGCCTACCCATGGGACTTCCTTCCCGGCTTATTTTTTCAATTTCTTCCATATCACGGCGTTCTTGGTCAGACCAGGTGGCCTCTATATGTTTTCTTAGATTAGGCTGCCCAGCGTCGACCCAAGCTGTATACCAAACGGAACCAACGGCAAGAATACTTGCTCTAAACCTAGCTTCAATTTGACCTCGTAACGCCTCATTGTATGCCCTTGCGAAAGCTTCACATTGCGTTCGAACCACCTGCCCTAGCCTATTGTCAAAACACATTTGCCGATCAACCGGAAAAGTATTTCTTAGCCTTTGTTCGACCAATAATACACTATCTACCATTCGGTGGCTTTCCAATACCATATTCCAAAAATAAGTCTCCGGATCGTTAATGTAAATAGCTTTACCCACAAAATAGTCAAATTCATCATCTGCCAATAATTCAGGAATCCTGCTCTCCCAAAAGGCATGAATACCATCTTGATTGGTAAATTGGCCATTATAATTCTTCGTTGTATGTAATGGAACATGCGCATCACCAATATAATGCCCAAAATCAGAACTGTGGCGCAATATAGCTTTAGTGTCGCCCGTCTTAAACGCTTCCGTCAACCTGCGTAACTGATGCAATAAATGGTATGGCAGAATTCCATGTTCGGAAAATCTATCAACCACCACAATTTTTTTAGATTTTTCGGAAAACTTTACATTGCCTAACAGCTCCAATATGGAATCCTTTTGCACAAGCCATTCCTCTTCATAATACTGAGACATGACGTTATTTCCAAACCACGAAATATACTTTTTAACATGAATATTGATAGGTTGTCCCATATATTTTAGCTGCAAAGAGTCTGCCCCTTGCATATAATCTCCTGCCTTGTATAAATATATGGAATCACCTGATTCCAGAACAGCTAAAATATCAGAATGGAACGCAACCGCATCAGTCCACTTCCGCGGCAAGCCAGCAAAAGGTTCCTTACCCCAATGATCCAAATCAATATAATGTCTCACCCCCTCATGTCGAGTTGCATATCGCCGTTTGTCTGGATCTACTGCATGCTCAGTAATATAATCAATATGTTCTCTAAAAAATGGCATCATTTCCATGGGCAAGGTATATACTGCCTGCCGATTGATGCGCCGGTGACCGAAAAAACCCCAATCCTCCGAACAGACTGGAGCTAGGGAAATAGCAGCAACCCAAATGACAATTATTGCATTGCAAATTCGGAACAACATGGGTTACTGTTTTATCCCATCTTGACGAATGGATGAAGCATCAAAAAAATTATCATATCCCCACAAAACTTTACCAAATACGTGATGCTGTATCAGATAAAACAAACCCTTTTCAGGAGAATATGCATAATATCGCTCAATGAACCATTCTTTTTGTGGATTATCAAACTTGGCTTCCTCTTCTGCTACCATATCATAGATTGGCCACAATTGTAAATCAGATATCCCTCCATCCGAATCAGTTAGTTTAATCTCACAAAATGGAATGAGTTGAAGAATAGAATCGCGTTCTGATTCATCTTGCAATACAGCCTCTGCACCTAGTTTCTGGAAACCATACAAAAAAGACTCTACCGCCGCAGGAAGAATTTCCCCAGCAATCGGCTTAGTGGTTGGATAAAATGGTGCCACTGAGGCTTCCTTGCCTTTCATTTTGAGCACAAAAGAGCGATTGCGCTGTGTAGGGTAATTGATTTCAACTTGTACAATATCTTCCGTTTGTTCTTGAAAAATCCACCGGGATATCAACTGTTGTTCACGAATTCGAAATCTAGACCGCAAACCTCCCTCCAAACTGGGTAGATGCATGATATAAGGCTGTTCATAACCCTCCATAATAAATGCAGTCCCCATATCATCTGGAGTATTTCCACCCACATAAAATGTTTTTAGTCGTTCGTTGGCCTTATTATACAACTCTACCTTGATGCCATTAGCTGCCACATCTTTTACCAGCGTGGGAACCGCCGTACGTGGCGGAATGTACTTTACCTGAAGCTCTGCTAAAGTGCTAAGCAACATATTTACTGTATGTTCAAAAGCTTCGTATTGGTTGTTCAAAACCCAGCCACCTTCATTGCGCTCAAGCAACACTTGAGTGCCTTCGCGATCAGCCAAGAAAATTTTATATACATTTTGGGTATCCCTTACTGCAAAATCCCGATCAGGAAACGAATTTGATTCAATGTCTTTGGCATCTCGTCTAAGCCAGTATACTACAATTGCCAGAATAGCAAAAAGTGCGAAAGAAATTATTAATTTTTTGTTCATGCATATTATTTTAATCCTTTACCTTGGACTATCTGCCATATCTGCGTCTTCTCCAAAAATAAAAACCTATACCACCAGCAAATAATACCAACAGCGGAAAAGCTATATTTAAACCTTGCCAAAAAAACTTTTCATCTTCAGCTCGGATAGCATCCAGCAATCGAAGCTTTATCTCTCTAGATCTTGCATCCAATACACCTTTTTCATCAAGCAAATATTCAATGGTATTGATAACAAATTCTCGATTGGCGAAGCGATAATTCTCAAATAGATTAAAACCAGCAGGATTGTATTGACCCGTTTCCCGGTTGACACTATTACGGATAAAGTCCCCATCAGAAATAACGACCAAACGAGTAGGAACGCTGCGTTCTTTAAATGTTAGTCCCAGTTGTTGCAAACCATCCATCAACCCTGGAGTAACCCTATTTTCAAAAAGAGACGCAAACTCACCCTCAAGCAACAGAGCCATTATCTTTGGCTCTTTATTAAACTTAGAAGGATCTTTTTCGTAGCGAAGAATGTCAAAACTTAAAGGTACCGGAGCAACTTGTGTTCGCGTATATTTTGATGATTGTAGTAAAACCGTTTTTTTGACGTCTGTCTTAGTCTTTATAGTATCAATACTGCATGGAAATTTAAGATTAACCCGGTCAAGACTTCTGGTAACCGGATGTTCCATAGAAGGAACAGTTACGGGGTGATAATACCATTCGAAAAGCTCGACTTGAGGCTTATTACCTAACATGCCGACAGTAAGAGGTATCCTAGAGCACTCTAAATCTAATACCAAATCCGGATTAAGCCGAGCACCATACCGAAACAATAAATCATCCAATTGGATATCATTGTCTGGTGGGATGAACTGCGCCCTATTACGCAGACTATCAAGACCAACTTGAAGTTTATCAAGCATAAATATCACCTTACCACCTTGCATTATGTATTGATCCAACTTGAATTTATCCTTATCAGTGAAGACCTGTCGTGGCTTTGCTACAACCAATAGATCAATTTCAGGGCTTATTTGAACTACACTATCTAAATTTATTCTTCCCAATCGATAATAAGGATCTAAATAATTTTCTAAATCCAAGGTTTCCAATGTATCCAATTCACCTCTACCCTCGGTAAACATTATAATTGGCTTGTCCTTTATAGTTAATTTTTGAAGCGCACTGGCAAATTTATATTCCAATAGACTGACAGAATTATTCAGATTTTCTTCAGGAGATGCCCCCGCAATTTCATTTTCAAGTAAGGACACAAAAAGTCGCCTACTCCCGTAATTTACTATGGCAACTGGAAAAATGAGCTTTTCGGTTCGCTCACCCGCTTCAATAATTTTTAAATTGACCGGCATAACACCCATATCTGCGAGTTCTTTTCGTCTCGCATTTATCTGCTCCGTAGTTCCAAGTGAAGGGTCTTCAAACTCATATTCGATATTGGCATTGATTTTTCTGAGCTGTTTAAGCATATTTTCAGTCTCATCTCTGAGGCGCTTAAAGCCTGCCGGAAAAGTTCCTTCCAACAACACCTTGATGTAAACCACATCATCTGTTTCGCGTACAACACGCCGAGTCGCTTCACTTAGTGTAAACCGCTTCTCTTCCGTCAAATCTAACCGAAAATACCAGTAGCTACCTATGATATTGAGTAAAATGATGATGCCTATGTACAAAAATATCTGAGTAATATCTTTTTTGGCTACCTTATTCATATTGTGTACCCCTCTTAAAATTTACCAATTTCTACGCCTAATATTCAGCAAAGTCAACCATATAAAAACCAAAACAAATCCTGAAAAATATAAAACATCACGGCTATCAATCACCCCTTTACTGATAGCAGCATAATGATAGTCCATACCAAATCGCTGTATCAAATCGTCAAAAGTTCCTGTCACAAAGGGCATTTTGCTCACAAAGTAGAATGCATAATAAAATACAAAACATATAAAAGCAGCAAGCAAAAAGGACACTATCTGATTGTTGCTGATACTGGAGGCGAATATTCCCACAGCAGTAAAACCAGCAGCCAGCAAACCTAAACCGATGTATGAACCAAGAATGGCTCCACTGTCAAGATTGCCCCGTGGCGAACCTAGCTCATACAGCGTGTAATAATAAAGTAATGATGGAAGTAATGCAATAGCTGCTAACGATAAGGCGGCAAAGTACTTTCCGAGTATGATTTCCATCTCATTGATGGGCTTGGTAAGCAACATTTCCATCGTTCCACTTTGATTTTCTTCTGCGAAGGAGCGCATGGTGATAGCAGGAATCAAGAAAAGAAATATAACTGGAGCTATTGCAAATAAAGGATCCATGGTTGCATATGGCTTGTCAAGCAGGCTAAAATCCGGGAAAACAAAAAGCATAAGACCCATCATACCTAAAAATAACCCAATCACGACATAACCCGTGAGCGAACTAAAAAAAGCACTGATTTCTTTATAAAAAATAGACTTCATACCTCTTAATCTTTTTAAACCAATTCTACTTTTGGGTTAACTGCTGGAATATTTGTTCCATGCTCAATAATTCCTGTTTCATCTCAAGTATACTTGATTTCTGTTCAACAGCCCATTGAAAAAGAATGGGTCTTAAATCTTGATCGCCCCTAACCTGAATTTCAAATGCTCCACCACCCTTTTCAATACACTTTAATACTCCTGGAAGCGCGCTAAGCGCTTGTACTGAAACAACATTTTCAAAAACTACAGAAATTATATTATGACCACTTATCCGATCCTGAATCTTATCTATCGGATCATCGGCAACCATTTGACCGCGATTGATTATAATCACGCGCTGACAAAGGGCTTGAACCTCCTGCATGATGTGTGTTGAAAAAATAACCGTTTTTTCTTTGCCTATTTGTTGGATGAGTTGGCGGATTTCCTTTAGCTGATTAGGATCAAGTCCAGACGTAGGTTCATCTAAAATTAACACCTCCGGATCGTGAATCATAGCTTGTGCCAAACCAACACGTTGACGATATCCCTTGGAGAGCTGATGGATTTTTTTGTGCTGTTCCACGGATAAACCTGTCATTCCAATAATTTCTTGTATTCTCTGGTTGGGATTGCTAATTTTATGTATTCTAGCCACGAAACCCAACGCTTCTTTAACATACATGTCCTTATATAGAGGATTATGCTCTGGCAAATATCCAATTTTAGCTGCCGCTTCTCTATGATTATCTGCCACAGACAATCCACAAACCTCAATATTTCCAGTGGTTACAGGGAGATAACCCGTTATCATCTTCATCGTAGTGGTCTTACCCGCACCATTGGGACCCAAAAAGCCTAGAATTTCACCTTTGCCTACCTGGAAAGTAAGATCCCGAACAGCCCACTGTTCACCATATTTTTTACCGACCCCTTTTACCGTTACCGACATAAAGTATTGTGATTTTTCATTAATCCTCCTCTAAAAATTCCCTGATCTCCTGATCTAATACATCATATTCAATTAAAAAACCATCGTGTCCATAATTAGAATTCAAGATCCGCAAAAAAGCTCCGGGAATCTTCCTTGCAAGGAAGCGCTGCTCCTCAAGCGGAAATAAAATGTCTGACTCTATACCCATAATCATTGCATGCGCGCGAACCTGTGACAATGCCATTTCTATACCACCTCTCTCCCGCCCTACATTATGAGAGTCCATCATTCGCGTTAATGCTAAATATGCCAAAGGATGGAAACGCTTGCATAACTTAATACCCTGATATTGTTGATAGCTGCTGGCACGAAAACCGTCCAGCTTATCTTCCTTTTCAGATTGTGTATTCTTGTATGTTTTATAATTTCTGTAAGATAGCATGCCAATAGCGCGAGCAGCCGCCATACCTTTCCAACCAGCCTCAGCATGGTCATTCTTGTATAAAGTGTGATCTGCCTCCAATGCCATCCGTTGTGCCTCATTAAACGCTATGCCCCAGGGGCTATGTTGCGCATTAGCAGCGATTACACAAATTTTTTCAAAAATTGATGGGCACATTACGGCCCATTCCAATACATGTTGACCTCCAAGCGACGCTCCTATACACAATCGTACTCGTTTAATATTCAAAGATATTCTCAATCGCTCTAAAGCCTTAACATGATCGCGAACGGTGATTAAGGGAAAATCAGCCCCATACTGCAAGCCCGTCTCAGGGTTGATCGAACCAGCGAAAGTAGAACCATAGCATGATCCCAAAATATTGGCACTAATGATGCAATATTTAGCAGGATCAAATAATTTACCCTCTCCAGCTAATCCATGCCACCAATCTCGCGGGTCTGCATTAGCAGTAATTGCATGACAAATCCATATTACATTATCCTCTCTAGTGGGTTTACCCAATTGATTATAAGCCAGTTGGGCGTCTTTTAACACCACTCCACATTCCAACTCAAAATCACCCAATTGCAAATATTGCATTCTTATGCCAATCAGTTTTACCTTAAAGTGCAAATATAAGTGAAAATATTCACCCTGAGAGGGTATGATTTCCTGCTATGCATAGAAGTTTTACTTTACTTTGTAATCACATAAGCCGATTCTGATTCATGAAACGCTTTTATTGCCAACTCATTTTTGTATTTAATGGGCTACTCGGGTTTTTTAATCCTATTGTCAGTCAAACTCCTTATGAAAAATATTTGTGTTTTGACTACGCCTTTCAATACGAATACAACCAATTAGGTAGCTACGGTAAAGTACTCATAAGGTACAACAGCTTGGACAAAATAGCTATGTACCAGTTTTTTGTAGATGGCGAATGGCAGGAAAACATATTAAGATTTCATTTTCATGGCCAAGGTGATTTAAACATTCTTTTAGTCGACGGGTCTCAAAAGTGGACTTTCATTGAAAATAATGATTTTAATCCGGCGGGAGCAATTTTTCCAAATGCCCAAAGTTTGCAGCGATACCTCCAAAAAATACCTCATCCAATAGAAGTGGCAGGATATGAAGCGAACGGTTGGGAAGGTACAGGCCCCGATGGCACCTATCGAAAAATTTATCTGCTTGACGATGCCTTTGATGCCAGACCTATTAGCCACCTACAACCCGGAGGAATTAAAGACCTACCTATCACGCTGACCGAGGCTATGTTTTTAAATGATAGTCAAATACTTATGAAATCTCTTGTGTATCAAGAAAATCAACTGCTAAACTCCCTTGAACTTACATGGATTACGCATGACTTTTTTGCCTATCCACTGGAAATTGAACCAAGTGAACTTCCTCAACATCTGCCTATTGGTAAAAATAGCCGCTTATTCAACTCCTATCCACAGATTTGGCAGCATTA
>CAYUZA010000017.1:0-406 GCA_964449535.1 uncultured Saprospiraceae bacterium | reverse complement strand
GATCTTATTCTTTTACTGAGTGTTTCACTTTTGAATGGAGGGAAAATCAAATTTCAAAAGGTAGCATACAAGCCTGTTTCAATCCCGAGCATACCATATGTGCATTGTATTTGCCGGGAAACGATTACCCAACCCTTGTTTTTTTGAACGGCCAAATACACCAGTATCAATCTACCGAAAATAACCAAATAACGGCTTGGGTACACTTGCCTCCAGCCGACAAACCCTCCATGGAAGATTTGGAATTCATCCGCTTATCCGCCACACTTTTCCAAGAGCGATTTAAACCGTGTAGCTGTAAATTGGCTGATTTCAGAGAGGACAAATGGTATTGTCAAAATGAAGTTCAAGATGAGGTTCAAAGGAAGTAACAATCTATGTCTTTGCGCCCGGTAGAATACGACAC
>CAYUZA010000016.1:0-27494 GCA_964449535.1 uncultured Saprospiraceae bacterium | reverse complement strand
CCCGACGTCGGAGCGAAACTAGGTGAATCATGAGGACAATCCTGGAAGCATTTAATCATAAGTGTAGGAGTGAATCCGGAAAAAAGCTGTTTGAGCGAAGCGAGTTTCTTTTTTCCGGTGAAGCGACAGACAGTCGGGTGGTCGAGCAGCCGAGGCGCGAGCTTTTTCTTTGCCATACTTTCTTTTTGGCGGCACAAAAAGAAAGTATGAGGAATGCTCTGGCGACAGCCTGACCTATAGGGTTGAACAGTAATATTTGTCATTGATAAAAACGAATTACATACAAGTGTTTGTTTTTTAGGCAAATAAGAATAAATTTGCAAAAAATGAACAGGAAGTATGAGCCGAGGATTACCTATATTATGGCTATCTTTTCTATTAGTGTGTAGCGGAATAGCAAACGCCCAGGAAATCTGTGATAATGGGGTAGATGATAACGGCAATGGTTTGGTAGACCTAAACGATCTCACATGCTCTTGTGCAGGTATAGGACTTGAGTACGAGGACGTAACGGACAAAATTCCGAATCCGAATTTTGAAGATATGGCCTGCTGCCCTAATTTCATCTCCCAAGTTGGTACTTGTCTGACCGATTGGCTTGCACCAAGTACGGGCACGCCAGATTATCAAAACACCTGCGATTTTGTCATGAGTGCCGCCTATGCCGCCAATATTTACCCATTTCCAAGTGGCAATGGGGTAGTTGGCATGATCGTTACCCCGAATTGGAAAGAATACATTGGAGCCTGTCTGAATAGTCCGTTAGAGGCCGGCCAAGAATACGAGTTTAGGATTAAAATAGCTTTTACGCCTATATTTATGTCAGGAAATTATCCTTTGGCACCCAATCCCCCTGCCTATCCGCCAGTTTCTTTTTCCGTGTACGGCAATGCTACCTGTAACAATATGGACATGAATGGGACCAATTGCCCTCCCAACATGAACAACAACTGGTCTGAAATAGGTAGTACCGTGTATACAGCCTTAACCAATCAATGGACAACCCTCATCATAAGGTTTACACCTGGAACCAACATGAGCGGATTTATTTTTGGACCTGCTTGCAATGTGCCTCAGGGCTACCAAACCGCTCCTATAATACCCTACTTTTGGCTAGATGACATGGAGCTGTATGAGGTAGAAGAAACAGGAAGTCTTGAAGCAGACCTTAGCGGGCACCCATGCACGGATGACCTTGAGTTATTTGCCACTGGCGACCCTCCCGGGGGTGATTATCAGTGGTACTATAATGGAGTTGCAATAGTTGGTGCAAATACGGAAGTATTGTATTTGAATCAAGAAGATTATCAGCCTGGTATTTATCAGGTAAGGTATAGTTTTGGTACTGAATGTGCCATCGATACGCTGGAGTTGTTGTGGGAACTGCCTCAGCCATCAGAAGAAACGCTCACGGTTTGTACGGGAGAGACTGCCGTATGTGGTGGCCAGACCTATAGTCAGCCAGGTGTATATGAAGTAACGCTTCAAACGGCAGACGGTTGCGATAGTCTGGTAACTTGTATTGTAGCCTGGCATCCGCAGGCCCCACCTACCCACCTGGAACAAGGTATCTGTAGTGCTGACCAAGTGGACGTCTGCGGTCAGGTGTTTAATTCAACAGGCTTATTCGAAGTTACTTGTCAAGATGCAAATGGATGTGATAGTGTGGTTTCTTTGCAGCTTCAAGTTATGCAGCCACAAGCCTACGTGATACACCCCGGACCCATGGATTGTGACACTACGGTTTTTTCGGTGTTGGATGGTTCCTTGTCCAATGAACACGATGATCCTAATGGCAGTACCACTTATCGATGGACCGGACCGGTAAATGGGATTGTAGGAAGAAATGATCTTCCAGTTATTACCGTACATTATCCTGGAACATATTGTCTCGAGCTGACTTTTGAAAGTTTTGGAACCTATTGTACTGATACTTATTGTGTAGAACTGGAGAGAGAAGCTGTGTTTCCGAGAAAGCCTTCATTAACTGGCCCAGGTAGCCTCTGTATTAATCAAGAGGGCGAAATAATCGTGCCGGAGGTCAGCCGTGATCCGGCTTATGGATACAGATGGTTTATCCCGCCTGGAATGCAAATAGTCAGGCAAAACGATACTTCGCTGTTGTTTTCTGTGCCGGTAGCAGGTATTAGACGTATATGCATGGCGGCAGAAAATGAATGCGGATTGTCGGATACTGTTTGCCATCTACTGCGGGTAGTATTAGCAGATACAACCATTACGGAATTGACTACCTGCGATCCTCAGCAACAAGCGAGGGATACCCTCATTTTGGAAAATGCCCAGGGCTGTGATAGCATATTGATCAGAAACTATACCTGGGTAGCAGCGGATACGACTCGCTTATCCAATTATGTATGTTCAGTAGCCGAAGTGGGTTTCGATACGTTGCGATTGAGCAGCAGCAAGGGGTGTGATAGCCTTGTGTTTCGTAGTTTTATACTCGGTCTCCCCGACACCACGTTTCTTTTCGATCGACGATGCGATATATCAATGCCCCTGAGCGATACGCTTACGCTTCAAGGTATGCACTGTGACTCCATAGTAGTTATTAACCGCATTCCCCTGCCTTCTGACACCATACGGTTCTCCCTCGTGGTATGTGATCCCGCCGCTTCGGGCCAGGATACCACTTTTCTTTTTAATCAGTTCGGTTGTGACAGCCTCATTATTTTTACCCGAACTTTTTATCCTTCTGATACTACACGAATACAATTAAATACCTGTGACCCGGCACTTGCCGGCACGGAAACTGTCCGACTTTTAAATCAGATCGGATGCGATAGTCTGGTCATCACAACCCGTACCCTAGCCGATTTTACTTTTTCTGAGCAGGTCGTTCGCGAATGTGGACAAGGTACAAATTATACAGATACTCTCCGTTTCACGGGTTCTGAATGCGATAGTTTCGTATATGTACACCATCGTTTTTTTCCAGTTGATTCCATTTTTATCGACCGTAATACTTGTGATCCTGCTGAAGCGGGTTTTCAGGAGTGGCGATATACCAACCGCTTTGGATGCGATAGTTTGGTAATTGTGGAAACCACATTGCGCACCCAGTCCCCGATCATAATACGAGAAACCACCTGCCGCCAGGCGCAGAGCGGGGTATTTATGGATACACTCATCAACAGCTTTGGTTGTGATAGTATAATAGTCAGAGAGGTGAGTTTTTTGCCTTTGGATACCACAGAGCTTAGCAATACAACCTGTAAAACTGCAGAAGCGGGCACCATAATTCAGCGACTTTTGTCCGGTGAGGGTTGCGACAGCATTGTGCGAATCCAGACGACACTTTTGCCTTCAGATACGCTGTATACGGAGCGGATTGAGTGCAAAGTCCAGGGAGTAATTACAGATACCCTGCGATGGGTCAATCAATATGGATGTGATAGTATAAGGATAGAAAGGGTTGTACCAGAGCCAGAGCCTGTAGCAGTAGATCTTGGCCCGGATCGGGTCATAAATGAGGGCGAGGAGCTGGAACTAGTACCAGTATCTAAGGGATTAGTGACTGCTTTTGACTGGAAACCCTCGGAGCTATTTGCCTGCCCGACCTGCTCAGATCAGCAGATTTTTGTGGCAGAAAACCTGTGGATTAAAATTGAGGTATTATCGGCCAATGGTTGTCGGGCAACCGATTCTGTATTTGTGCGGGTGCTTAGGGAGTTGGGTATTTTTATACCCGATGCTTTTACCCCTGATGGTGATGGCATCAATGATAGATTTACCGTGTATGGTGGTCCCAGACTGGCACTCATAGAGGAGCTGGACGTATTTGATCGTTGGGGTAACCAGCTGTTTAATGCAAAAGATCTTCCACCCAATGATCCAAATTATGGTTGGGACGGTAATTTCAAGGGTCAGCGCATGGATCCCGCAGTGTTTGTTTACGTAGCACGGCTCCTTACGCGGGATGGAGAGCGCATTACCATGAGTGGGGATTTTCAGCTACTCAGGTAAGAAAGTGCTTTGTGATTACACGACTTTACGATTTCGGAAGAAAGAAAATATTTCACCATTAAGGCATTAAGGGAATTAATAATCGTAGTCTCCATCTTAATGATCCTTAATTTCTTAATGGTTTATAAGGCTCTTTGCGACGATACGATTTTACGATAGAACCGACTGTACGACTTTACGATCCAAGTCCTTACTTTCTTAATGGTTTTAAAAAAGTACTTATACCTACAAAATTGAGTAATAGTTTCCATTGATTGGTTTGTACCCGTTGCAAATTGGACTACTTAAATACTTGGACACAGGTCAATATCGGTATTGCTATCCCGAACGGAAAAACTTTGTAATTTTGACCCTTTTAATAAGAATACGGGCATGAGCAAACCATATCCTACGCCAAAACAACTGGATCTACCGGCCATCGACAGCGAAATATTATCATACTGGGAGCAAGGTGATATTTTTCGAAAAAGTATAGAGCAGCGAGATAGTAAAAACTCTTACGTTTTTTACGAGGGTCCGCCGTCTGCCAATGGTATGCCGGGTATTCACCATGTGATGGCTCGAACGGTAAAGGATATTTTTTGTAGGTTTCAGTCCATGCAAGGTAAGCGGGTAGAGCGGAAAGGGGGCTGGGACACACACGGTTTACCCATAGAATTGAATGTGGAAAAAGAGCTGGGTATCACCAAGGAAGACATCGGCAAATCTATCAGTGTGGATGAGTACAACCAAAAATGTCGAGAAACAGTCATGCGTTTTAAAGACAAATGGGACGAACTCACTGTAAAAATGGGATATTGGGTCGATTTAGAAAACCCCTACATAACTTTTGAGAATGACTATATCGAAAGTGTATGGCACCTGCTTTCTGTACTTTACCAAAAAGATTTTCTTTATAAAGGATACACCATACAGCCTTATTCGCCGGCTGCAGGTACGGGGTTGAGTTCGCACGAGCTTAATTTACCAGGCTGCTATAAAGAAGTTAAGGACACATCGGCTGTGGCGATGTTTCAGGTAAAAAAAGCGGATAACGCATCATTTTTATTTGACGGAGATGAAGATGTGCGCATACTGGCCTGGACTACCACGCCATGGACCTTGCCTTCCAATACGGCACTGGCCGTAGGCGAAAAAATAGCGTATGTAAAGCTCAACACATTCAATCCATATACAGCGGCACCGGTAAGTGTAGTCATGGCGTCTGCCCTGCTTGGAAAATGGTTCAAGCCTGAGGGTGAGCAAATGCCTATGGAATACGAAGTTGGTCAAAAAGTGCTGCCCTATCGTATTGCAAAAACTTTTGAAGGATCTATGCTGGAAGGCATTCGCTATCATCAGTTGCTTCCCTTTGCTCAGCCAGAGGATGGAGATGCTTTTCGGGTAATCATAGGCGATTTTGTATCCACAGAAGATGGAACCGGCATAGTGCATATCGCCCCTTCATTTGGTAGCGATGATATGCGGGTAGCCCGGGCGAGCGGTATTGGTTCGCTTACACTGGTAGATAGGGAGGGCAAATTTACTGCCGAGGCGGGCGAATTTGCAGGCAGATATGTTAAAGATTACAAAAACGAAGGTGCAGCCTTCAAAGATGTGGATGTAGATATATGCATCAGGCTCAAGCAAGAAGGCAAGGCTTTCAATGTTCAGAAATATGCACATAACTATCCTCACTGCTGGCGAACGGACAAGCCCATATTGTACTATCCATTAGACTCCTGGTTTATCAAAGCTTCTGCGGCCAAGGAGCGAATGGCAGAGCTAAACCGCAGCATCAACTGGAAGCCTGCCCACACAGGGACCGGGAGATTTGGTGTGTGGCTCGAAAATCTGCAGGACTGGAATTTGTCGCGCTCTCGATATTGGGGTATACCATTGCCTATTTGGCGAACGGAAGACGCTAGTTATGAACTATGTATTGGCTCTGTGGCAATGTTGCAGCAAGAAGTGCAAAAAGCAAATGATGTGCTTGGAATGCAACAAGTGTTGCCTGCTGATTTGCACCGCCCTTATATAGACCAGGTAGTGCTGGTATCGCCGGATGGTAGACCTATGCGAAGAGAGCTGGATTTGATTGATGTATGGTTTGATTCAGGCTCAATGCCATATGCACAATGGCATTATCCTTTTGAAAATGAGGATAGATTCACTCGCAATTTTCCCGCTGACTTTATCGCGGAAGGCGTGGATCAGACCCGAGGCTGGTTTTATACCCTACATGCTATCGCTACCATGTGTTTTGACAGTGTAGCCTATAAAAATGTGATTTCCAATGGATTGGTCCTTGACAAAGATGGTCAGAAAATGTCTAAGTCCAAGGGTAATGTAGTTGACCCATTCATCACACTAGATCAATATGGTGCGGATGCTACGCGTTGGTACATGATTACCAATGCGCAGCCATGGGACAATTTGAAGTTTGATCAGGGCGGAATCGATGAGGTCCGGCGCAAGTATTTTGGCACATTATACAACACGTATTCCTTTTTTGCTCTGTATGCCAATATTGATGGGTTCACATATGTAGAATCTGATATACCATTGCAGGAGCGTCCGGAGATAGACAGGTGGATACTCTCTCGACTGCATAGTCTCGTAGCTGAAGTAAAAGCTTCATTACAGGATTATGAGCCTACGAATGCGGCCAGATTGATTGATGAGTTTGTGGATGAGCATTTGAGTAACTGGTATGTGCGATTGTCGCGAAGGAGATTTTGGAAAGGGGAATATGGACCGGATAAAGTATCGGCTTATCAGACCCTCTACACATGTTTAGAAACGTTGTCTTTATTGAGTGCACCATTTGCACCTTTTTTCGCGGAGTGGTTGTATCGCAATCTGAATGAGACCAGTGGCAAAAAGGCAGCAGAATCGGTGCATTTGTGCGATTTTCCAGAAGAGAAGTCTGGTATGATAGATAAAGTGCTGGAGCAGCGCATGGAGTATGCACAACGCATTTCATCGCTGGTTTTGTCGTTGCGTAAGCGTGAAAAAATAAGGGTAAGACAGCCTCTGCAGAAAATTCTTTTACCAATATTAGATACAGACTTTATTGAACAGGTAGACTCGGTCAAAGAGCTAATTTTGGCAGAGGTAAACGTCAAACAACTGGAATATATTACAGACGCTTCAGGTGTGGTTAAAAAAAGTATGAAGCCCAATTTTCAAACCTTGGGCAGAAAGCTGGGCAAGGATATGAAAGAGGCTCAGCAGAGGATATTGCAGTTAGATCAGGAGCAAATCAATCAGATTGAAAAAACCGGAGAATTTACTTTGACTATCGGGGACGCATCCTATACCCTAACACTGGAAGATTTTGTGATTCAATCGGAGGATATCCCAGGCTGGCTAGTGGCATCAGAGCGTGGACTTACGGTAGCGCTGGATATCCAGATTGATGAGCGCTTGGCTGCGGAGGGCCTAGCCAGGGAATTGGTAAACCGAATTCAGCAATACCGCAAAAAAGCAGATTTTGAGGTGACAGACCGGATCAATGTATACTTGAGCGAACAACCTGCCCTGAGCAACACGTTGGCTTGGTTTTCGGATTATATCTGTGCTGAAACGCTCGCTAATACCATCTTTTCTGGGCAGCGCACGGAAAACATGGAGAACCATGAACTCATTGAAGGGGTGGAGGTTGAAATTGGGGTGCAGTTGGCCTGACAAAAGTGTGGATTGAAAGCAGTATAAAAAGCACTCAATTCTCTCTCAGTTCGTTTCAATAGCATTTAAATGGACGGCATAGTTTGGCCTAATGGATTTATATTGTGTTTCTAAACTCGTAAGTTAGAAATACACAGATATTATATACTGGAAGTAGAAGCTCGTCTAAACCCGGTTTTCCATAGACTCAAGGCTCAAACCGGCTGTTTCGGGCATCATTTTCCACACAAAAAGCAATTGAAACACCATACAAACGGCAAAAATGGCGAAAATAGGCCCTGCGCCCAAAGCACCTGCCAAAGCAGGAAAAACACCTGCTATCACGGCCGCCATCACCCAGTGTGTACCGCATCCCAGCGACTGCCCGTAAGCGCGTACCTGATTGGGAAATACCTCTGATATAAATACCCAAATGACCGCCCCCTGCCCTATAGCATGCGAAGCTATGAATACAAATAGCCATACAGATACGCTAAACCCTCCGCCGGTATCATTAGGGTTTCCTTCAAAAAAAATCCAAGAAACCATACTGAGTGAAATGATATAGCCAACAGATCCGATATACATTAAAAATCTTCGACCGTATCGGTCAATGAGGGCTAGTCCAAGGATGGTAAAAATAAGATTTACCATACCTATGCCTGCCGAACTGAGCAGTGCGGCACTTTGCTCCAAGCCTGCCATTTCGAATATGCGAGGTGCATAATAAATCACTGCATTAATACCGGAAATCTGATTGAAAAGAGCGAACAAAAAAGCCAACAAAATTGGTTTATTATAAGCTCCCGACAAAAAGGCTTTAAGTCCGGCATGTTGTGTTGTTTGTAAACTTCCTTTGATCGCTTGCAGCTCACTTTCGGCAGTGGTGGGATTCATGCGCCTAAGCACTGCGAGTGCACCTGAATCATCTCCTTTCTGCACCACCAACCATCGTGGGCTTTTGGGTACTGTAAAAATTAAAATACAAAAAACCACAGCGGGCAATACCTCTACACCCAGCATTAGTCGCCAACTATCATCATCCACTGTGCCAATAAAATAATTGGACACATAGGCGAGTAATATGCCCAGCACCAGATTGAATTGAAAAAGAGCCGTAAGCTGTCCACGGGATTTAGGAGGCGCAATTTCGGTAATGTACATGGGAGCTACAACAGAAGATGCGCCGACCCCGATGCCGCCAATGAATCGAAAAATCATCAGGCTATAAATCTCAGGTGCCAAAGCAGAACCAAGTGCAGATATTAAATATAAAAAAGCGATGATGATCAGCGAGTTTTTGCGCCCTAAGGCATCGGCTGGTCCACCCGCAAAAAGGGCACCGATTACAGTGCCGTACAGGGCCATAGCTACCATCTGTCCAACCAAGACGCTGGACAGATGCCACTGCTCTTGAATAGCTTGTTCTGCTCCGGAAATCACTGCGGTATCAAATCCAAACAAGAAGCCTCCCAGGGATACAATCAGAGACCAACGCCATATTTTACTCATGTTCATTGTAAAAATTTGCCTAAATGTAGGCATTACCATTTAGATTGTTAGCTTCAGAAGAGATTTTCCTAATCCTGGTATCTACGCCATTTAAAGGTTTGACTTTTTTCAAATGTGCTATAAGAATGTATCTTTGCAACAAAGCAGGAAAGGCTATTCATGGAAGACTGGGAACTAGAATTTAAATGGTTACAGGTAAGGCACATGCTCCGAGATCTTTTTTCTCTGGACAACCTTCCGGATTTGAATGCGGTTTTGCTTTTAATAGGGATACAGGAGCTAGGATATACGCCCGAGCCGCTATCTAAAGAGGCTAAGCAGGATTTGATGCATATTGGCGTTTGTACCTTGCTGAGCCTGGAGGGGTATTATGTGCTTGATGGTCATGATGCAGAAGGATGGCCACATTTTAGACCCTTACAAAAAGTAGATGTCACCGGAGAAAAGGAGCAAGAAAAGCTTCTTATCTCTTGTTGCATAGCCTATTTCCAAGAACATGTACAACCTACCTCTTGATTATAACGACAACTCAATTTGCGTATGAAACACACCTTATTCATTATTATGTCTCTATTTTTAGCTGCCTGCCAGCAAGGAGCAGATTCTAAAAATACAAATGAGGAGCCTGTGCGAAAAGTGCTCATTAGTACTTCTGCAGGTGACATGAAGGCCATGTTATACAATGAGACACCACGGCACCGCGACAATTTTCTTAAATTGGTGGGAGAGGGTTTTTATGATGGATTATTGTTTCACCGTGTGATGAATGATTTTATGATTCAGGGTGGTGATCCTAACAGTCGCCAGGCCGAACCTGGGCAATTGCTGGGTATGGGTGATGTAGGATATACATTACAGGCGGAATTGGGCAAGGGTATTCATAAAAGAGGGGCACTTTCTGCCGCAAGGCTCGGTGATCAGGTAAATCCAGAGAAAGCTTCTAGTGGCTGTCAGTTTTTTATAGTATCCGGCTTGCCGATAGAGGCTGAAATGCTACAGTTTTTTGAACGCAACAAAAACATAACGTATACCGAGGAGCAAAAATCACAGTATCTTTCCCTCGGCGGGCGTCCTGACTTGGACAATGACTACACCGTTTTTGGAGAAATCATTGAAGGGCTGGAGGTTCTTGATTCCATATTGGCTATGGAAACAGACGAAAACAACCGCCCTTTTCAAAATGTGACCATGAAAATCCAGTTGATCAATGAATAATATGAAACGTGTTTTATTTTTCTCTGCTGCCGTGGTTTTATGGAGTTCTTGTTCCAGACCTTTAGCGGGCTTTCAAGTTCCAGAAGCACCGCGTACAGCTCCTGTTATCGTATCCTTTCAAAATACTTCTCAAAATGCGGATACATATGAGTGGCACTTTGGCGATGGCGCCACCAGTACAGAGATTTCACCCACTCACCGATATACTTCTTCAGGAAATTTTGAAGTAAAACTCATTGCAAAAAAAGGAAAAAAAACTACCGTGACTAAAGAAAGAGTACTTGTTAAAGCTCCGGCTGAGTGCCTGGTGCTACTGCAATCCAATATGGGCGAAATGATCATTCAATTGTACGATCAGACGCCACAACACCGAGACAATTTTTTAAAACTTGCAGACCAGGGTTTTTACGATGGTCTGCTGTTTCATCGTGTTATAGAAGGTTTTATGATACAGGGAGGAGATCCAAATTCTAGAGAAGCGGATCCAAATGCGATGTTGGGTTCAGGGGGACCTGGATATACTGTTCCAGCTGAATTTGTGGACACCTTAGTTCACCTCAAAGGGGCACTTGCGGCAGCCAGGACAGGCGACAATGTGAACCCAGAAAAGCGCAGTAGCGGTTCGCAATTTTATATTGTACAGGGAAGGCCTGTTTCTAATGATATGTTAGACGCATTGGAGGCTCAAAAAGGTAAGCGCTATAGCAGATTACAACGAGAAGAATATCTGAAGATAGGAGGTACGCCGTTTTTAGATAGAGATTACACGGTATTTGGTCGTGTGGTGCAGGGATTGGACGTCATCGACAAAATCGCAGCTGTTAAGACCGGCAGAAGCGATCGTCCGGTTGAAAATGTTTCATTTAACGTTAAAGTTATTCGTTGATTTTTCCCATGGCTGATCAACATACCGTTTTGGGAATTGATGTAGGTGGAACCGGCATCAAGGCTGCTCTGGTAGATGTGCGCAGTGGTGAGTTGCTCACGGAAAAGCTCCGTATATTAACTCCAAAACCTGCAGATCCCCCATCTGTGGCCAATGTAATTCGAGAAGCCATACATACATTGGACTATGCGGGACCTGTGGGTTGTGGATTTCCGTCAGTGATTGCAGATAACAAAGTCATGACAGCTACCAATATGGATGCCAGTTGGATTCAGTTGGATCTCGCTAATTATCTCAGCAAGGAAACTGGACAACCGTTTTATGTGCTCAATGATGCGGATGCTGCCGGCCTGGGCGAGGTACATTTTGGTGCTGCTCGTGGGTGTCAGGGTTTGGTTATCATGATTACTATTGGCACCGGGGTTGGTTCTGGAATGTTTTTTGAAGGCAAGCTGATCCCCAATAGTGAGTTTGGTTTTTTGCCAATTAAGGGGGGTATAGCAGAAATCCGGGTCTCCAATAGGGCAAGGGTTAAAGGGCATCTTAGCTGGATGGTTTTTGGGCGGCGATTGCAGGAATATCTTCAGCTGATCGAGCGTCTGTTTAGGCCAGAAATGATAGTACTGGGCGGCGGAGTTTCTAAAAAATTTGACTTGTATAAATCTTTCTTAAATATTGATACACCGCTTCTTCCTGCCGGGCTTCAAAACAATGCAGGATGTATTGGAGCCGCTTGGTTTGCATACCAAAAGCACGAAGCCAGCAACAATTAATATAAAAATAAAGAAAGTGCACTTTATGTACCCAAAACATAATGGTTCCTTCTTTTGTACTACATGTGATGCATAGTAAAATACTGGAGACAGAACAAAAAGCGCTAGAGATCAACCTTGACCAGCGTATTTACGGGGCTTTTGCCGAGATTGGCGCAGGTCAGGAGGTGGCCCGTTATTTTTTCAAAGCGGGAGGAAGCTCGGGTACCATTGCCAAAACCATGTCTGCTTACGACAAAACCTATTCAGACGCAATATATGGCGTAGAGACATCGGGTAGATATGTTTGTGAGCACCGCCTGCACAAAATGTTGGATCACGAGTATGATCTCTTGATCGACCGCCTTCGCATTGAGCGGCCGGACACCTTGTTCTTTTCTTTTGCCAACACCATCGCCGCCATCAATTATCAACGCACCATCAAAGGGAATGGCTGGATGGGTCTTCGATTTCAACATGATGCCGATCTGCCGCCCAACGATTTTATGCTGCATGTACGCATGTTGGATAATGACAATCAGTTGCAACAGGATGCCATCGGTATTTTGGGTGTTAATATGCTATATGCGGCCTATTATCACCGAGACGATGTTGTTACTTTTCTCACCTCACTAATGGATAATTTGGATGGCCGCATTTTTATAGACATGATACGCCTTACAGGCCCGGCCTTTTCCCATACAGATCACCGACTCTTATGCCTCAAAATGGTGTCTCTGGGGCTAACCGATGTGGCAATGTTTGATTCGGCAGGACACAGTATACAGGCAGCTGAATATTTATACAAAAAAAATGTGCTTATCGTGCGGTCTCGATTCCGACCAGTTACGGCTATGAATTGGGAAATGATTAGTATGGGTTTTGAGCAATTTATTAAGGATACACAGACTGATAGAGATAAAGCAGCAGTGCTCACTGAAATTACGCTCAACGATCTTCAATCTCAGGGTAAAATAGATATTGATGACTATCTTGACAGGGTAGCATTGTTGGGTGCATTGAATCAAGTTGTGGTAATTTCAAACTGCACGCAGCACCAAAAACTGATCAAGTATCTGTTGGATTATAAAATTGCATTGGTAGGTTTTGTCATGAGTATCTGGCACTTGAAAGATATCATTACCGAAAAATACGAGAAAAACCGGGGAGGTCGATTATTAGCTTCTTTTGGAGACATGTTTTCCAGCTATGTGCGCATCTATGCCTATCCTGCTCATGTGGAAGAGAGTGGTGAGTTACTAACAGTGGAAAACTTGGAAGTCCCGGAGGACATGAAACACCTATATCAGTTTTTGTTGGTGAATAGGCACATTGTGGATTTCTATCCATTTATTCCTGAAAATGTAAAACTGTATTCCCGAGAGGTGTTGCGATCCATCAAACAAGACGAGACGGGCTGGGAAAAGTTGGTACCACCTGGTTCGGCCGATTTTATTAAAAAACATGGCCTTTTTGGCTATGTAAAAGGAGGAATTCCCCATTAATCATTACACATAAAATCCAATGATATGAATCTTGACTTTCTTACAAATCTGGGCCTGAAGGAGCACAACTTCGGCACATCTACAGGCTTGGAATCGCACGCTTCTGACACGTATATTTCTTCTTTTAGTCCTGTCACAGGACAAGAGATAGGAAAGGTAAGTACGACAACACAAGCACAATATGAAGCGGTGATGGTAGCTGCCACCAAAGCATTTGAATACTGGAGGATGGTTCCTGCCCCCAAGCGTGGCGAAATAGTGCGTCAGTATGGTGAGTTGCTTCGGGAATACAAAGAAGATCTAGGTAAGCTCGTAAGTTTTGAGATGGGTAAGAGCCTTCAAGAAGGTCTTGGCGAAGTGCAGGAGATGATCGACATCTGCGACTTTGCAGTGGGCTTGTCGCGTCAGCTGTACGGATTGACTATGCATTCGGAAAGACCACTCCACCGCATGTACGAACAATGGCATCCGCTGGGAGTTGTCGGCATTATTTCTGCTTTTAATTTCCCCGTGGCTGTTTGGTCGTGGAACAGTATGATTGCACTGGTTTGTGGTGATGTCTGCGTCTGGAAACCCTCTGAAAAAGCACCCCTGTGCGGGGTAGCTTGTCAGCATATTTTTGCCCGGGTACTCAAGGATAATCATCTGCCTGAGGGCATCTCCTCCATTATTACGGGCGACTACCGCGTTGGGGAATGGATGACCGCTGATTCCCGAATACCGCTGGTATCTGCAACCGGGAGCACCCGAATGGGTAAGATTGTAGGCGCTGCGGTGGCACAAAGATTGGGAAGGTCATTATTAGAATTAGGTGGTAATAATGCCATCATTATAACCCCATCTGCTGATCTGGATGCAGTTTTGATAGGTGCCGTTTTCGGTGCTGTGGGCACCGCAGGACAGCGGTGCACCTCTACCCGCAGACTCATCATTCACGAAAGTATATATGAGCAGGTCAAAACTAAGTTGAAAAAAGCCTATGGTCAGTTGCGCATTGGCAATCCTTTGGATAGCAGCAATCATGTAGGCCCTCTTATTGATCAAGATGCCGTGGCAGCTTACTTATCAGCTATCGAGGCAGCAAGTCAACAAGGAGCCAAGGTTTTGGTAGAAGGGGGTGTATTATCAGGATCCGGGTATGAAAGTGGTTGCTATGTGAAGCCTTGTATTTTAGAAGCTGCAAACCATATGCCTATCGTTCAGCATGAGACATTTGCACCCATTCTATACATCATGTCCTATCGCGAACTAGGCGAGGCCATTGCCCTCCAAAACGGGGTTCCTCAGGGGCTTTCTTCCGCTATTATGACAGATAGCCTCCGTGAAGCCGAACAGTTCCTGTCAGCGCAGGGATCGGATTGCGGTATAGCCAATGTGAACATTGGTACATCCGGAGCGGAAATTGGTGGTGCCTTTGGCGGTGAAAAAGAAACCGGCGGCGGCAGGGAGAGCGGATCCGACGCCTGGAAAGCGTACATGCGCCGCCAAACCAATACCATCAACTGGGGCAAATCCCTGCCTCTGGCCCAAGGCATCAAGTTTGATTTGTAATTGTAGGAAGTAAACATACATAGGAAAGGCCGGAGAATATCCGGCCTTTTTATTTTAAGGGAGGATTTCAATTAAAAGTCTCCGTCGTCACCTCCTCTACCTTCTTCTGATCTTCCACTACGCTTCCGCATTTTGGGCAATTCACCTTTGCCAAAGCTGTAGGAAACGGTTAGGCGAGCATATCGCGCTTCACGTCTTCGATTGGCATCTTGAAAATATTGCGGGGTATCAAATATTTGTCCCCATTGCTTGCTATCAAATACATCTGATATGACCAGATTGATATTCCAGGATTTATTGATCTTTTTGGCAATAGAAATATCCATAAAGTAATAGGGCTGTGTATATCCTTGTGGCAAAACCCTTGGCGACCGATAATTACCACTCCATTGCAGGGTAAAATCTGCTGGAAACCGGTACGTTATATTAGGTTTTATATCATAAGTAAATCCCTGATTGGAAAAAGTACCCCGCGGTGTATTAGATTCCACATTTACCATGTACGTATTGGCACTTAGGGTTACATCCATTTTTTTGGTGACAAACCATTTCCAGATATTTTCCAAACCATACGTAATATCTGTGGTACCGTTTACTGAGGTAGTCACCAATATATCCGGATCGCCCTCAAAAGGGAAGTTTACCCAAGTGATGGGATCTTCTGTAAATCTACCATAGAGGCTCACGAGCCAACTTCCTTTTTGACCTTGAAGATTATGGTTTACTTCTGCCAGATTAATAAACTCTGGTCGAAGTTCTGGATTGCCAAATCTCAAATTGCGAGGGTCATTGATGGTAATAGTAGGATTGAGGTGCCAAAAATTGGGTCTACCTATTTTTCGACTAAAATTTGCCTGAATTTCGGCATTTTTGCTGTATTTTCTGGAAAGGAAAACGGAAGGGAATATAGCTTTCCACACATTGGTCAGCGTAGAAGGATAGATGTATGAGAATGTAGTCTCACTGCTATGAACTATCCCAGTATAGTAGGAGTGTTCGAATCGAAAACCTGCCTGATAATTAAAATACTTGTTGGCGTTAACATAGTTAATATAAGCAGCATTCACTTGCTCATAAATACTAATCTGGTTACTCAACAGGCTGTCAGGCTGCAACAATCCGTCCGGATCGAGTCTTCCAGTAGTGTTTTCAAAATCGCTGTCTTTATACATTATTCTGAAACCTGTTTCTAATCGTCCTTTTTGTCCAACAGGATTAACATAATCGAGTTGAGCAGTTACCTGGTCAGTAAGTCCGGTGTTAAGTTGTCTTTGGCGATAAGGATTTCCAGGAAGAAGGTTTCCGTCAGCATCAAAGGTTTCTGTTTCTAATAAACTGTTGCCGTCGCGGTTTGATCTATTGTAGTTCAAATCTGCACTGAGTTCGCGCCCAGGTTTTGAAAACCGCTTGCTGTAAAAAATCTGAGCATTATAGTTATCAAATCCCCATGTATTGTCTTGGATTTGGTTGCCTCGCCATAGCAACAGACCTGGAGAACGTACACTGCTAAATTGTTGGTTTTCTTCAGAACCAAATTCACCGACAGAAAAATTTCCTGATACCGAAATCAGGTCGGTAGCTGATAACTGGTAGTCCACGTTGACTCTTCCGTTGTGAAATAAACGGCTGTTATACAGATTATTGTTTTGGATAAATTGATCTTTTAATTCTCCGTTTTCAAAATTTTGCCGATCGACCCATGTGCGAATATTGTTGCCTACTTGATTGAAGCTATAGTTAGCTCCTGTGCTCCACGATCCGGAATTGACGTTGAGGTTTAACATCGCGCTATAACGATCTGTCGTGCCGGCTCCAAGGCTGGCCGTACCATTATATCCGCGTTTTTTATTCTTTTTCAGTCTGATATTGATGATACCACCGGAGCTGGATGCATCGTATTTGGCCGACGGGTTGGTAATTACTTCAACAGCTTCTATTTGATCAGCAGGAATTTTGTCTACATCCAATGTGGTAGGCCTGCCATCAACCAATATTTGAGCACCTGCATTTCTTATGGACACATTTCCTTCAGCGTCTAGTTCTACTCCGGGAACATTTTTCAGCACATCCTCGCCAGTACCACCGCGTGCACTCACATCTTTGTCTACATTATATACCTTGCGATCTACTGCCACATTCATGGTAGCCAATTCGCTCACAATTTCTACTTCTTCCAACAATTGCACATCAGGTTCCATAGCAAGCTTACCGAGATCGACGAGGCTATTGTACCTTCCAAGATCAATAATATTGCCGATGGATTTAAAGCCGACATAAGTAATTTCAACTTTAATGTTGTTGGAAGTGCCGCTAATTTCAAGCAAAAACTGTCCTTTTTCATCAGTTAAACCAGAGGTAAGTACCGCCTTAGTTTCCGGATTTAATAAGGCGACTGTGGCAAATTCAACCGGAGTAGTCATATTTTTTTCGACTACAGTACCTTTAATGGATCGCTTTCCTCCAGAAGCAGGTTGGGCAACAATCATTAATGTCCATAACAGGCACAGCAGCGTAAGGGTATGTTTCATGAATTCGTTCGTAAAGAAAAATAAATATAAAGGTCAGATACTTTGTTGCCCGCAGGTATAACAGATGTCGACGATTAACGGGTTGTTAACGCCTATTGACAAACATTCACTTTTACAAGTGGTGTAACTCAGCTCTTTTCCAAACGCTCCAAAAACGACTGTATGGCAAAAGTGTTTTCCTTGTTGGCCTCCGCCATTTGCAAGGCTTGTGCCGCATATTCTCTGGCACGGTCTTTTTGACCTCTGCGGGCATACATCTGGGCTAACTTAAAATAACCGCCAGCGGAAGGTTCTTTCTTGAGCGCCAATTCCATCCACTGCAAAGATTTTGTGCTTATTTGTGGATTTGAAGCGAAGTTTTTTTCCGATTTTTCAACCAAGGCAAACAAAATAGCTGGACTGTCCTCAAAAACTTTGTCGGCATCGCCCATTTGTTTGGAGAAGGCCTTACTGTCCTGCAATTCTGCTGCATAGTACAAATCTGCCTGAAGCTGAAAGCTTTTGTACCCCTTGGCTAGCTGTGCTTTTGCGGTTGCCTTTGCTTTGTCCAGGAGCTCTGGGTATTCATATTCAGCAGCTTTTTGGGCCGTCCTTAGACAAGCATTGCGTATGCGCTGGTCCAACTCTTCTGAGGTGTAATATTTTTCCAATAATTTTTTGTGCTGCATCATCAGGTCAAAAACCTTGGAGTCAGACTCTACAGAAGCTTCATATAACATGCGAAGTTCCCATTCTGAAGTCCAGAAAGTATGGTTTTTAATAAAATCGTTGACAATGGGAAGTATATTTTTGCCAGATTTATTCAATTGAGTGATATAGTGGTACACCGTCTCCGCACTGCGATCGCCTTCTTCATATTTTTTGCTGTATTGCACTCCACCGGGCGATGCTTTTGAGCTGAATTTCTTGCCCAATGTGATAAAATCCTCTACTGAACGACCACCCACTATTTTTTCCAGTACATTTCCGTCGGCATCCAGGTAAAATAGGGTAGGATATGCCTGCACCGGATAGTTTTTGCCGAAGGCAGTTCCCATGGGTTTTTCCATGTCAATTTTAAGGCTCACGTAATACTCATTATAAACCTTTCCCACCTCCTCTAATGGGAATACATTATTGGACATACGTTTGCAAGGGCCGCACCACACGGCATAAGCATCCACAAAGATTAGCTTCCCTTCAGCTTGTGCCTTAGCTTTGGCTTCATCAAAAGATCCTTTGAAAAATTGTATACCGCTGCCGCCCTCTTCCTGTGCAAAGGCTAGGCAGGACGCAAATATTAAAATCAGGGAAAATATTTTGGTTTTCATTGTTCGTCAATCTGAGTTTCTGATGTATCTTCTTCTGGTATGTACTCTTGACCTCTTTCCAAAAGGGTATTAAAGACTTCTTCAGGTGTTTTTTCAATATACATCCTTAGCTGGTCTATACTCTCTTTAAATTCATGCTTTGGATATGCTTTTGCAAATTCATCATAAAGTTGAAGTGCTTTTTGTTTGTCTCCGATATAATTGTCATAGGTGAACCCCATATGAAATAAGGCAAAAGCAGCCAATTCGTGATCCGGATAGTTTTGATACAGATTTTCAAACAATCGCAAACCATCTTCGTATTGTTTCAAAAACATGGCGGCCTCGGCTGCCTGCCTAATCTTACCCGGTAAATCAATATTATCACGACGAGCAGACGAAGCGTCTAGCATCAGTGTTATCATTTGTTGAGCTGCTGCAGTATCTTTAATAATCTCTTCACTTCCTAATATAGCGGTAAGGGAATCTATCTCCTTAATTGTTTCTTGCGATAGTGGCTCGCCAGCTGCGGGCACTTCGGGAGTTGTATTTTTAGATCCGCAGTAAATCATGGAGAGGATTAAAAGACCTAATAACGGGTATGCGATAAATTTCATAAGTGAATTTTTTTTGCAAAAGTAGGAAATGCGTAATACTTTGCTGGGTTAAACATTGAGATAAGACATTAGGCCCTCATATCGCTCCTTGAGGCTATCCAAATACTCAGGTTCGGTAAATGATGAATACACATCATAATTGAATCTGCGAAAAGTTGCAATTAACGGATTAATATGCTGTGTGTTTATTTTTAAGGTTACCAGGATATTCCCTTCTTCTTTGCCTCGTGTAATGAAGGTGCTCATGATCCGGGCATTTTCTGTTTCTGCTAGTCTTGCTATTTCGCTGAGCACATAGTCCCGCTCCGGGATGTTTAAAACAATAATGCTCCCAGGGTCTTTGAATGAGTAAGATTGAGCAAAAAAACGTATCAACGCTTGCAGCGAAATGGTTCCTAAATAATTGTGTTCACTATCTACAACGGGTATCGCAGTAAGCTGATGGCTATCTAAAATTTGCAGAATTTCAAAAATATGATCATTTTCACTTACAAAAGCCTGACTTAGAGACAAATCATAAGACCCAATTGGTTCCATCATGTCGTGATCCAGTATATCGTCTTCAGAAAGGGTGCCCAATAACTGTTGGTCATTAACAATCGGGAGATGCCTGATATATGCATCCGACATACACTGCAAAGCATCCTCTCCTAATTGAGAGGTCTTTAGTGGAACAATCAGATCATCCATTATTTCCCTAGCAATCATGCGCTGAGTTTATTATAATAGAACGAAGGAAAACAAAAATCGTTTGCACTTATGTTGTCAATTTTGTATTGGTAATTTACTTTTTTGTTGGGCATATTCCTCATCTGTAAGAATTCCAAGCAAGTGTAGTCGTTCCAGTTGTTTGAGCTCTTCCAATAAATCTGGTGAAGGATCAGGGGAGGGTAATGCTTGTGAGGGTTGGCTTTTTTTAGTGAGCGCAACAATCTCTTCTTCTGAAGGCAGCTGAGTAAATTGACTATTACGGAAATCTTCAAAAAGTGGGTGAACGCGAATAAATGCTAGTGCCTCATGTGTTCCGACGGTATCCAGTGAGTTGTATCCGTTAGCTACTGCGAAGTGCAAATGCTTAAATGTGCCGACTGCATTCTCAGTGAGTGAATATGCACAAGCGAGTTGAAAATGCAGGTCAAAGTCATATGGATTTATTTGAAGCGCTTGTTCAAACTTGTCAATAGCCTCAGCATAGTGAAAATCTCTATAAAGCTGTAACCCCTCCTTTTTGAGTGCAGCATTGGATCCAATGGGCTTTTGAATAGTAGTTTTGTGTCTGCCCGGCATGGGTATACCACCTGTGCTACTTTCTCCGGTATACCTCTTTTTTTCGTAGGATTTATGGTAGTTGCTTCCGCGCGAAGCAAGATCCTTTTTATTGTATTTGAGACTAAATGCTTCATCGCTCATGCCTAAGAAGACTACGAAATCAATAAGCCCCAATAATAGGGATAACAAAGTAGGCAGTAGGATCAGATACAAAACACCCCTTACAGGTTGGCCCAGATAAAATCGGTGCAGGCCGAGAAATCCCGTAAAGAATGCCAGTGCTATGGCGATTTTGCGGTTTTTCATAGGCGGCTCATATTTTGAAATTTGGGAGATAGAGAAAGATTAATTTTTAAAAAGTTTGTCAAGGAGTTTTGAATTTACATACAAGAATGGCGATATCATCTGGATAGTCTTGTCTTCCTTTAAAGGCGTCCATCTCGTCCATGAGACCGTTGACTATGGTATCCACATCTTTTGAGCGGTTTTCCATCAAAAAATATTTTAGACAATATTCATCGAAATATACCCCGGCATCATTTTGAAGGTCAGTAAGCCCGTCGGTATAAGCCATCAGGATTACTTCTTTTTTAATTATAGTTTTTCCTGTGCGAATATAGGGTAGCTCATCAAATGCACCCAAAAGAGTGCACCCCTCCTTTAAAATTTCTACCGTATCAGCATTTACCAGAAATGGGGGTGCATGGCCTGCGTTTATATATTCCAGCTTATTTGAGGTAGTATCAAACCTTCCAATGAATAGTGTGATGATCCTCTCGCTATTCATGGTTTGGATTAGCTGAGTATTTAAAAAGCGAACCACGTCTTCTAAAGCTTCATATTGCTTCACCGCATAACGAAGGGTAGCTTGGAAGTTGGCCATTAACAGGGCCGCAGCTACGCCCTTGCCCGAAATATCAGCCACACAAAACAAAAAGACACCTTTGCTCAATTCGATAAAATCATAATAGTCGCCGCCAATATTGAGTTGTGGCTTATAAATGGCTGCGATGTCAATACTTCTGGAACGAGGTATACGGCCAGGAATCAACATTTTCTGTACCTCAGAAGCGAGCTCAATCTCTTTTCGAAAGCGTTCCTGCTCCAGCTGTCTTTTAAACAGACGCTTATTTTCAATGGCAACTGCTATAATGTTGGTGATAGAGTGGATGAATACTTGCCTGTCATCTGAGGACTCAGGATCACATATATGAGTATAGGCTATGGGTGTATTTTTATGTTTTATTTCTAAGGTGTAGCACTCTACTCCTCCTTTTTGCGAAGGATATGCTACTGAGGGGTCCCAGCGCTCTTTTTTCAATTCTTTGTGGGGCTTTTGTCTCCAACTGACCGCTTGCCAGTCACCATCGAGCTGAATTACCAGAATAGCTTCCCGAACGCCCATGTTTACCAAAAGATATTGAAAGTACATGGAGAGCAAGGCGTCCACCGATACGTTCATGTTGATAGCCTCTGTTATTTGCAGAATGCAGTCCAGCTGATTTTTAATTTCAACATTTTCAGTAGGTAAGGCAATGCTCATAGGTGTAGCTATCAAATACTTGGTCTAAAGTACAAAAAAGAGATGAAGCAGTATCACTCTTACTGATCCAAAACGCAATTTTGAGGGTTTCCATTGCATTACGCTTCTCAAATTACTAGAAAAAAGAGCTATGACAAATGATTAAGTTGAGTAATCATAATAAAAAAAACAGGCTACCATGGAAATTAGAAAATAATGTTTTAATTTTGTTGTCTAATTGGATAACAAAGATGCCGACAGTAAAAATGATTTATAACATTAATATTGATATTTATTCGCGAGACCATCCACCGCCGCACTTTCATGCTAAATTCGCTGAATATGAAGAGCTGATAGTAATTGAAACTTTGGAGACTTATGCGGGAAAAATACCAAAAGTGCAGAGAAGAAAAGTGACAAACTGGGTGGCAGATAATAAACAATTCCTTTTGGAGATTTTTAACAAATTAAATCCAAGGCCATGAGACAAAAAATTAAAATACCCAGAATAGTAAAAATCGAAAAGATTTCAGGACATAAAATCCAATGCATGTTCAACAACGGAGAGAGCCGACTTATTGACTTTGCAAAGATTTTCAAACAGTGGAATGTTACCAAGAACGATTTTGAATACCTGTTACTTGACGAGAAAGAATTTAAAAAAGTCGAACTCCGGAACTATACTTTGTCGTGGCCTAGCATTGAGATTAAAGTAAAAGGAGAAAACGGGGAAGATTTGACCTTGCCTTACGAAATAGGAGCTGATGTTCTTTATGACTTAAGTGACAATATTAAAGAGCCATCAAAATACAGATACGGCAGACTGATAAGAATTGCACGGTTAAAAGCGGGTATGACACAGCAGCAGTTAGCTGTGAGAAGCGGAACAACAAGGTTTTACATTTCACGCATAGAGAATGATAAGACTGACCTTGAGATATCTACTTTTCGGAAGATTGTGGAAGCGGGACTTGGGAAGAAACTGAAATTAACGATAGAATAAATTACAATTGCCAACATGTTATACCTTACAATTGTAGGTGCAACGCAGGTTTCGGGTTTTCTGCTTCGCGTTATCTTCCGTTTTTTGTGATAGGTTATCAGCCCGTAATCCGCAACTGCAGTTATAGCAGGAACGTTGAGTAATCATAATTAATGAAAATAGGAGCATCAAGAATTAAAATGGTTTTGAAATGTATCCATCAACATTTCAAATTGCAGCTCGTCAAAGCGATGGTCTAGTGTAGGCCAGTAAAACCCATGACCTCTGTGCTGTATAAAGTGCTTGTTGAAGTCCACATGGACAATTTCGTCCAATAAACCTTGAACCATAAAAATGGGATATGGCCCATCTTTATAATGCGTTGTGATATCATGGAACATTTGAGATATCAGTCTGCGCTCTGCCAATACGGAGGCAGCCTCAGGTATTCGATCTAGAGTCCACAAGAGGTCGATGGCTGGATTGATCAAGTGCGCCGATTCAATATTAGAAAACTTCTTCATTAGGTACAGCCCTAAAAACCCTCCGGTGGAATGGCCAATTAAGTGTATCTTTCGTTCAGCTGCGCATATGGATTCTAAAAAAGCCAGATCTGTTGATATTTTGTTTTTAAGGATATAATAGTGGTGATTTCTACCAAATCGCTTTAATAAATGAGCAGCGATAAAAGGCTTGTACAAAGAGCCAAGACCAGACACATACAAAACCATTTTGTCTTCCATTAGCTGCAGGCAATTATTTATGCTTTACAAAGGAACGTAAAACTAGTGGAATATATTGATGTGTTAAAGCAATCAGTTCCTCGCAACAATCGAAGACTGCCTTTTTTAAAAACAAATACATCAATTTAAATACTGATAGTCAGTTTGCTAAACGTTTTTTTAGTATAATTGCCGAATAAAGCTATACATATGAGGTTTTTTGTATCATGGATAATCGTTTTATGTAGCATAATGCCCCTTGCTGCTCAAATTCCGACAGAATCACTCGAGGTAACAGTACACTTCTACGAAAACGCTCCATTTTCTTACAGAAATAATGAAGGTAATCTGGAGGGGATAGAAATAGATATTTTTAGAGAATTTGAAAAATGGGCTGAAGAGCGCAAAGGGATACGCATTCAATCCAACTATGTTTCTTATGAGGTTTTTGGAAACGCTTACAGGAGGGTTAGTGGTGAAATAGGGGGCAATCATATTGGTATGGCAACGGTATCTATTACGCCGGAGCGACTCAAAGACGTTGATTTTTCGAGTCCATACCTGCACAACAAATCCCTTATGGTATCAGGTGGTAATGCGCCTACACTTCATACTGTGGATGAAATAGAACAAAAATTTTCCGGCTTAACTGCATTAACCATACAAGCATCTATACACGAAGCTGCTTTAAAACGTATTCAAAGTCAATATTTTCCAACCTTGAAGCTCGACTACCGCTATTCAGCTCTGGATATAATTGATATTGTTGCTCGTAATGATGGTTATTTTGCCTTTGTGGATATTGTTTCATTTTGGAATTATGTTCGCTCAAGAGCGGATGGTTACATAAAAATTCAAAGAGCCGTGGCTACAGAAAATGAGTCTTTTGGATTTATTTTTCCAAAAGGAGAAACCAGACTCAAGGAGCTTTTCAATGAGTTCATGGATGGTGGCTTTGGTTTTGTAGCCTCAAAAGCTTATGAAAAAATTTTGATCAAGTATCTGGATCAAGATGTGCTCAAGTATGTAGACGCCAGTCAGCTAGATTAACCCCTTTGTATTTTTATTTCAAGAGGGTGCGGCATTAGGTACGACTATACGACCTTACGATGGAACGACTGTACGATTCAATTTGTCTACGGCTGTATTTTCGAAAGCTATAAATATTTCACCATTAAGGCATTAAGGGAACTAAGGGTTGTCGTCCTAAACTTAATGGTGCCACTACCGTTTAATGTTCGCTACATTTGTGGTGTACATAGAGAAAGATATATGGAGGTAATTAAAACCGCAATACTCGAATTACAGGCGGCATCTCGTACTCTTGAACCAGATTTGCAGGAGCGCAACCACTGGGATTCCACCATTTTGAACTATGCTCATCAATTTGTAGACAGCCTTCCACACCTAAAAGCGTACGATACCGATTTGGAAAAAGGAGACAATATTCTGTCTATACCAATTAGTGAAGATCCAAATTCGCTTCATCAAATTTTGGAATGGTACCGCGAAGGGGTAGATACGCCTGGGCTTAACCCAGCATCTGGGGGACACCTTGGATACATACCGGGTGGTGGAATTTATGCGGCTGCATTGGGAGATTATTTGGCTGCTGTGGGCAATCGATATGGCGGTATCTATTATGGATCACCGGGAGCAGTGCAGATGGAGCATGCATTGCTTCGCTGGATGGCAGACTTGTTTTCATTGGGTCCGGATGCCGGAGGAACGCTCTGTTCTGGAGGAAGTATCGCCAATCTGGTAGCCATTTGTACAGCGAGAGACATCAAGGATTTACGCCCTTCGCAATACGAGAAAGCGGTAATTTATTTAACCGCTCAGGTGCACCATTGTATTGACAAAGCACTGCGGATCGCAGGATTGGAATACGCCACCATACGCCGCATACCGATGGACGGTGAAGACAGAATGAGGGCAGACCTGTTACAGCAAGAGATTAAAAAAGATAGGAAGGAGGGGCTTAAACCTTTTTTGGTAGTTGCCTCTGCGGGTACTACAGATACCGGTGCTATTGACCCACTTGAAACCATTGGAGCCATTTGCCATGCAGAAAATCTCTGGTTTCACGTAGATGCTGCTTATGGAGGCTTTTTTCAGCTCACAGAAGTGGGCAAAAGTCAAATGGGGGGCATTCACTTGGCAGATTCTCTGGTTATAGATCCGCACAAGGGGTTGTTTTTGCCCTATGGCTTAGGAGCAGTCTTGGTGAAGAACCAACGTCACTTGTTGCGCACGCATTACTATTTAGCAAACTACATGCAGGATGCTTATCGGCAGGAGATGCCTTATTCGCCGGCAGATTTATCGCCTGAACTTACACGTCATTTCAGGGCTCTCCGACTCTGGTTGCCGCTGCAGCTTTTAGGTCTTAGACCATTTAGGGCTGCGTTAGATGAAAAACTGATGTTGGCACGGTATGCTGCTACAGAATTAATGGCCATGCCAGGAATGGAGCTGCGCCACCAACCAGCCCTGAGCGTCGTTTGTTTCCGTATAGGCAATCGCGGATCGGATAACGATTCAGCAAATTTGGCCTTAGTAGATTATATTAAAAAAGATGGACGCGTGTTTTTGTCCTCTACCGTAGTAGACGGAAAGGTATATATTCGGATGGCCATCCTTTCATTCAGAACGCATTTGGACACGATAGATCAGGCTTTGGAATTAATTCGCCGATTTTTGAGAGAAAATGAGCCTTTTGCCAATTAAAATACATAGATCTTGTAAAAATTTGGCAGATAGCCCATGCTGAATGGTCGCTAAATTAGCCAACAAAATTATCATATTTGGCTTTTGGTCAGAATATTGTTTTGTGAATTTGATGTATTTCGATTTCTGTTTCATAAGGCCCTAAAAAACAAGGTAATTTGTACATATAATATTGCTCAAAAGGTAGACAAATAGTCGGTTATGTCTATCTTTGCACCGTTTTTTAATTGCTTTATTTTTAAATACCTTAATTTAAACCAGTAACATGGCTAATATTGGACATATCAAGCAGATAATTGGTCCCGTTGTGGACGTAAGTTTTGCCGGAGAAAGCAGCAAATTACCGGACATTTATAACGCGTTGGTTATTAAGAAAGATAACGGTGAAGAGTTGGTGCTGGAATGTCAGCAGCATTTGGGAGAGGACAGTGTACGTGCTATCGCTATGGATGGTACGGATGGTTTGATGCGCGGTATGGAAGTACATGATACTGGATCTACGATTGCTATGCCAACTGGAGAGGTTATCAAAGGAAGGTTGTTTAATGTGGTAGGAGATACTATTGATGGTCTGCCGGCTATTACTTCAGATCAAAAGGCATCAATACACCGTAAGCCACCTCGTTTTGAAGATTTATCTACCTCTACAGAGGTGCTTTATACCGGTATTAAGGTAATCGACTTGATAGAGCCTTATGCAAAGGGAGGTAAAATTGGTCTCTTTGGAGGTGCGGGTGTAGGCAAGACGGTTTTGATTCAGGAGTTGATCAACAATATCGCTA
>CAYUZA010000015.1:0-28077 GCA_964449535.1 uncultured Saprospiraceae bacterium | reverse complement strand
AGCACCAACTTCAGAAATCTCATCACCGTTGCTATAGCGTGTAGTTCGCAAATTTTGAGCCATCCACTCTTTATTACCAATTTTTACAGTAGCATAATTATGACCATCTATATCGGCTACTGTAGCATATTCTAAATCTGAATTAAGATTAGCTCCATTAATAACGGTGCGCTCCAGAATACAAGATTGACCACCAATATTGATGACAAACTTTGCAATTCCTTCAACATCAGGAACCCCAGTTATCGTATACTGAAGCTGACCAGAGGTTTCAAAAACACCTGGAATTAATGTAGCAGTAAGACCTAGTACTCCAGAAGAACTAATAACTTGACCATTATGTGGTTCGCCATTGCCGCCAGAGTAAGGTATCTTAAACGAAGCTTCAATAGTTGCAAGACCACTTCTTAAAACTCCGGTATTAGCTACTGACGAACAGTCCAAATTCGTAATTGTGCCCGCGTCCCTAACACATCGAACAGGATAACCAACATTTTTAAATTGAGTTCCCCTATCCACACCATTAAAATATCCGCTTAGTTGTCGCATTATCCCACTGGCCTGGTCACTTTCAGTAGAAGACCACCAGTTACCAAAATTTGAGTTAAACCCATAATATGATCCATCTGTAAACCTGAAAGTATTTTGTCTCCCTGAAAAATTACTTTCATTGGTAGCGCCTGAATTTGGGCTTGGCCAGAATTGGGTGCCAACTGTCCTCATTTTTCCTCCAATATTTTGAGAATCTCCCCTCCAACCTAAAGTATTCAGTTCTTGAGAAGACATGCCTAAGTTAGATTCAATCAATTGCCAATCCATATCTGTGGGTACCCGCCAACCATTGGGACACACATTTCTGGGATCTGCCACAGCATGCCAATTATAAAGATTATTTCCAAAATCAAATCCTCGGGCACCTGCCGCTGCAGTGCTCCAATCATCATTATTGGATAAGAAAGGAATAGGGTCTCCATTCGCATAGCGGACCGCTTTCAAGTTAGTTGTGGTGCACTCTAAAGGGCCTATTACTGCTGTAACATATTTGTTGCCATCAATATCTGTTGTCATACCACTACCGCTGCCAACAGTTCTTAACAAAGTACAACTCTGTCCACCAAATGAAATGGCAAAACTAGCAACTCCAACATTTTCAGGTATACCACTTATAATTAATTCAATGAAACCGATCCCCTGATTGAGTGTACCAGGTACCAGTGAAGCTGTCAACCCTGTTACGCCAGTTGAACTAAATGTAACTCCGTCAAAAGGCTGACCATTACCTCCAGTATATGGTATCTTACTTGTAACTGAAGTGGATTTTAAACCAGTTAATAGCGCACCTGAGTTTTCAGCAGCGCCACAATCAATCGTTTGTACAGATACCGGACATTTACCATTGAATGTCCAAATCAATTCATCATTGCATATGGTAAGCATTTGACCATTCAATCCTGGATCTAATTTAGCCCATTCAGTACCATTCCAAAACAGCATTTGATTTAATTTTGAGCCATCCGAAAGTCCGGGACCAGGAGGACCTTGTGGGCCCTCCAATGACTCGATGAATTCTTCTAGTGTACCTTCATTTCCCAACTCTATCCAAATATCATGAGCACTCAATCCTTTAGGACCAGGAGTTCCACTTTTAGCAGAATATAAAGCGTAAGGAACACTTAACAATTGGCTAGTCCCCATTATAGAAAAATCGTCTCCACCATTCGGATCCGTTTCCGTTTTAAGGTAATATGGTCCGTGAGCCCAATCAATGCTTGAAAAAATGCCACTAAGCGGCTCACCTTCACCAATGATTATACTTACTAAACCATTGATATTTGTACTTTGCCTGTGTGACTCAATATAAACTGGTACACCTTCAGCAGAGCCTTTTATAATACTCATCCGCAGAGATACTATTTCATTAATCAATAGCTTGTTATCACTTCCTCTTATAACAGCTTGATAGCTCATGCCTGAAGGAACCTGGGCAGAAAGTTGTTTTATTGAAGCAAAGCAAAAAATAACGATACATAAAATGTAAAAATTAAGGAGTCTCATTTTAATGAACATTTATTATTTGAAGTATGTCACTATCCGTTTCAGGTGCAAATAAACTAATTATAAAGCTTTCTGTTCGTATGCAATCAAAAAATTCATGAATGCAATACTATTCAAGTATTTGTAGCTATGAGATTGCAAATCTAATTGAGCAATATATATTACCTATTTTACAATTTTAATTTTCGCGCTTTTATCAACGAGTATTTACACCTAGAAATACATTTAATTCAGTTTCAAATTATGCTCTACAAATTCTACTGTTTTATCTACCTAATCTATCCAATATAGCTTCCATCTCCGCCATTACAGCATTGATTTTGGCCATGGTCAAGGTAAATGGCTCATCTGAATTCATATCAACTCCGGCATCCTGAAGTAATTCAACTGGATAACGGGTACTACCTGCGCTCAAAAATGTCAAATACTGATCAAGTGCACCGGGTGATTTCTTGAGCAATTTTTCTGCGATAGCCTGGGAAGCAGTGAATGAGGTAGCGTACTGGTACACATAAAAATTATAATAAAAATGGGGAATATATGACCACTCCGCCTTTATATAATCGTCAACGATGCAAATACCTTTATCATGCCCGTAATATTTCCTCGTAAGATCCAAGTACATCTGATCAAACTTGTCGCCTGTAAGCGCCTCGCCATTGCCGACCATTTTATGGATGTTGTATTCAAATTCGGCAAATTGTGTCTGTCTAAAAAGAGTACCTTTAGCACCTTCCAGATAGTTGCCTAAAATCGATAAGCGAACCTCATCATTTTGAATATTCCGCAAATAATGGTCGTTTAACAAAGCTTCATTTACCGTGGAAGCTACCTCAGCTACAAAAATAGAGTAATCTGCATTCGCAAAATGCTGCTTCTTATTGGTCAAATAACTATGCATAGTATGACCTATTTCATGGGTCAATGTGCTAACATCATCATACTTCCCATTGTAATTCATCAAAATGTAAGGATGGACATCATATGCCGCTCCATTAGAATAGGCGCCTGACCTTTTCCCTTCATTCGGATACATGTCAATCCACCTATTTTCGAAGGCATAAGAAACCACATCTACATATTCCTGACCTAATGGTTGTAATGATTCCAAAATGTGCTTGCTGGCAGTTGGTACATCATAGGACAATTCAACATCACCGACCAATGGTGCGTACAAATCATAGTAATGAAGCGTATCTATGCCAAGCATTCGTTTACGAAGAGAAAGATATCTGTGAAAAGTCTCCAAATTTTTGTTAACATTGGAAACTAAATTTTCATAAACTGCCGTTGGTATATTTCCTTCATCGAGTGCACTTTCTAACGTAGAATTATAGTTGCGGGCTCTGGCATAAAACAAATCACGATTCAGATTGCCATACAATTGAGCAGCAAATGTCCGTTGAAATTCATGTAATTTGCCGAAGTAAGTCTCAAACACCTGTTTACGAATGGTACGATCTCCACTAGCGCGGTATAAACTATAGTTTGCAGGATTAAGTTTTACCGTTTTTCCAGCTAGCTCCACACTAGCATGCGGAAAATCAGCATTAGAAAATATACTGTAAATGCCAGATGCAGTACCCGCCATTAAGGAAGCATGCGCGATTACTTTTTCGACTTCTTCTGAACCCCTATGCTTGCGACGACGAAGCAAATCATTCAAATATACAGCGTATGGTTCAAGACGCTTTTCCTTAGCTATAAATGATCTGATCAATGTTGGGTCTGCGCCAAGTAATTCTGGCTCCATATAAGCAGCCATTGAGGCCAATTCGGAAGACATCTGCCCCAACTCCAACTTCATACCCGTATAGGATGCAACTCTAGTATCTTGATCCGAACTCATACCCGCATACGTGTATAAGCGAGTTAAATCCTTGCGCAGATCATTCATGTACTCCATCGCAGTTGCCAAATCTGCAGCAGACTTTGTAAGTTTTCCTTTAAATGAGGAAACGGTGGACATTCGTTTTTTTACATTCTCCTTCTCTGTGTTCCACTGAGCATCAGAAGCATAAATATGGGTAAGATCCCAACGATATTGCGCTGGAACTTCGTTGCGCTGGCTTCCCTGCGCAGCTACAGCAGTTGCAGTCAAACATGCAGCCATAAATAAAAAGTATTTTAATTTCATATGCTTAACAAATAGGTGTTAAAACTAGTTTTACAAAACAATTTGCCAACTCGCAAGATATAAATATTCAAACAATATTGCTCATTTTTAGAATCGATAACCTAAAGTGAGGTATTGATTTCGATTAAATATTTTAGGATTAACCCCTCCTGGGGAAAGTACTTCAGTAAGTCCTCGTCGCGATGTGGCAGCAACGGTAAATTTAAAAATATCTAGACCAACGCCAACCTGGTAGCCCCATTCATCCTGTCTTACATTATCACCTAAAACAGCCTCAATTCCTGGCAAACTAGCATCAAAATGATACCTATAATAGGCCCCCGCAAAGACATACAATCTAAAACCACTGGAAGCAGTGGGCGTGCTTACCTGTAAATTGACCGGCAACGCAACAGAATGCCTGCGGAAGGTACCAGATGCCATAAGACTCTGATTTAAATCATAAAGTCCTTCGGCCTGGAAGCCGAAAAATGGGCTAAGCAACCATTGACCATATAATCCGCCTGAAAAACTATAGGAATTGCGCGCCCTGTAGAACTCATCGGGATATCTATGATATCCTGTTCCATGATTCATAATTAGGCCAGCATGAAAAACAGAACGCCTTTTCCCGGGCTCAGATGGCGAAATAGCTGCAATGGAAGGCGCAGATGCCAACGAAGGCTGAGTGCTTAAGGATGTAACAAACGCCTCCATAAAGGCAACTACTTTTTCCATTCCCTCATAATCTAAAAGCCCGGCTTTATCTCCAGGCTTGTGATAAGGAGATTTGAGACCCGTAAAAACATGAGCTGCAGGAATCCCCCGATCTCCAAATGGCTTTGTATCAGTACGAGCTTCAATTTCAGATCCCATTTTCTTAAGTCGAATATTTTGACTAGCTGCAATTTCATCTGCCCACTTGCCTCCAGATACCAAACTTTCAATTCCTTTAAGGTCTAGTCCACCATGAGTAGAATACATGCCTACCATATCCAGGCTGAACATGAGTTTGATGGCTCGAGCCGGCAATAAACTATCTGTCAGAAAGCGTTCTGCTCCGATTAACCCTGATTCTTCAGCGTCAAAGGCTACAAATACAATACTACGTTTTATATTTTTACCTTCTTTTTTCAACTTACGCGCTATCTCCAGCATAGCCGCTACACCCGAAGCATTGTCATCTGCCCCCGGGTACACCACACGCTCATTATTCTTGGACAGACTGTATCCCAAATGATCATAATGGGCTCCTACGACTATGAATTCATTGCGAAGAACAGGATCAGAACCGCGAATTACACCAACCAAATTAGTAGCAGGAATCCAAGCCAATCCACTCTTAAATTGAAATGAATGTTTAAAATCGTATTTCAAAGACTCCAAACCCATATCTTTCATTTCCTGAACAATATATTGCACTGCCTTTTCCTTTCCTGAGGTACCCAAACCCCGACCCTCTAAAGAGTCCGAAGCCAGAAATTCTACATGATTTTTCAGCTTTTCCCCAAGCGTTTGAGCAAAGGTTGCTGACGACATGGACAGTCCAAATAAAATAATTAAAATATTAATTAATCGCATAGAGATATTCTTTATGATTGTAAAAAGTTTTCCCAAAGAAAAGGAGAAATCACATAGCCAACAAATGCATACTATTGACTTCGACAAAGATATAGGTATTGACTATAAAATTATTCCTTATATATACAAAGCAACTAACTTTTACCGTTTAAAAAGTACAGTTATAACCTTGTATATGTTTTTGGGAAATTCTTGAATGCATTTAGTGGGCTGCCCTTTAATTGATTTTATAGAGTACATTTAATACAATTGATTGAAACATGAATTGTCTTCTAAACCCATATTTCAATGCTATAGCAACAATACTCTATTCATTTTCAGTAATGTTCGCCCAAGTACCTGAAAGACATCTCAAAGACACTTTTACAACCGAACCATATGAAGTTCGCATATCCAAAAGCTACTTAAATGGGCAGTATATACCGCGAAATCTGTTTGATGCATTGACTGAATTGGACAAACGAATGGAGCCTGACGCTATTGAAGCTTTTAAGTCTCTCACTGAAGAGGATGCCTCTAGAAAGGCATTTTTTAGTTTTGGACGATGGATTATGGTAAAATGGGGCATGGAGGAAGGATCCAGACTCACTGAATATTTCAGACAACAGAAAGTTGGCATGGTGGATGACATGGTCAGGATTATTATGATTGCATATCATCGAAAAATTAATGGAAAACCTATCCAAGAGGTACAACTATTCCAATTTTATCAAAAAAAGAGACAGGAAGAATTTCAGGCAAAACAACAGAGATTACTCGAGCACAGCAAAAAGCTTGAATAAGGAGATTGGTTTACATTAGCTGCAGGTGACGCAGTTTTAGAAATATGGAATGTTGAGTAATTTTTGAATAAATTGCCACAAATAAGGCGGATGCATTAGAATAGTAATGGATATCCCTACAACCGCCCCGTAAAAATGAGCGTCATGATCAATATTATCGCGATTGTTTTTGGATGCCCATGAAGAATAAATCAGGTATAAAACACCGGCAACTATGCCTGGTATCGGAATAATTGCATACAAATATAGTAGCGTCCAGGGATCGAATAATATGTAGGCAAATACGATACCGCTTACTGCCCCTGAAGCCCCCACTGCGGCGTACCCAGGATTATTCTTGTGTTTAAATAAAGTAGGTATATCAGCTATCACAAGGGTAGCAATGTATAACATACCATAATTCACCATACCTAATATTAATCCAAATTGATGGATAAATCGCTCTTCTACAATACTGCCAAACTGAAATAAAACGAACATATTGATTAGCAAGTGCATCCATGAACCATGAATAAAGCCAGAAGTAAGCAATCTATAATACTCATTCTGTCTCATTTCTGCATAAGGCCAATGCTTAAGCTGGTGAAAGAGTGCTGGGTTTTGGAATGAAAAATAGGATAGTATGATACTAATGCCAATAATCAGGTAGGTTACACTCATATTCAGGAATTGTGATAGGGTTCATTTTTCAAAATAGTAAATGCTCTGTAAATCTGTTCCAATAACATAAATCGGACCATTTGATGGGTAAAAGTAAGGGGTGAAAGAGAAAAATGTGCTGAAATATCGTTTTTTAACGCGGCATCTATACCCCATGCTCCCCCAATTATAAAGACAAGGCGCTTGGCACCGGTATTTTGCCATTTTTCAAGTTGATGAGCAAATTGAATAGAGGAATAGGTTTTGCCTCGCTCATCCAACAGTATACAATAATCGCCCGGATGGCACTTTTCTTTTATCCATGCTGCCTCCATTTTCATGAGAGCCTCTGGTGTAAGATGGCTCCATTTGGAGGGGCTTTGAAGATATTCTGAGTGGATTTTCGTGTAATGGCTTAAGCGTTTTGTGTAAACCTCTTCTGCTTCCCTCAACCAGGATTCATGGGTTTTGCCTATGGCCAAAAGCTGTATTTGCATAAATCCTAATTTTTAATACTTGAAGCCAATGCCGTTCTGAAAGCAGAAAGGGTTTTTATCGACAATATTAACGATTTTTTCTCTGGATAACTTTTCTCAATATCCTGCACCAATGCTATTGCCAATCTTGATTTGTTATGTTGCAATAAACGTTCTATAAATTGAAGAATTCTGTGTTGGTTGGACTCACCCAAATAATGATCCAAAAATGTATGAATGACCCCTATTATTTCATCAAATCTCTGGGATGCTTCTCTATCCGACAATACTGGATACAAGTAAAACCAATGATCCGGATCTGACTTAAAAATCCAAGAATAAGAAGCCTCCCAATGATAAAAATCACACAGCTGATACAATGCCTTGACACTTCCTTGGTGTATCAAGTGCTCCTTTAATAAAATCTGATCAGCGGCATTCAACTTTGGCAAAACTTCTGTGCAAATTGATTTTTCTAAAAACTCAGCAAATCTGCCCACGCGCGCTGGGCCTAAAGGATAATAAGATAAATAAGACGATAAACCCAAACAAGGCTTATCATTTGCCAAAATCAAATTAAATAGAATCTCATCAGCTCCAAAAATGGGGTCTATAAACCGACATATATCCAACCATTGCTGAATATTGGACTCCTCTTTGGGCATAGGCATGTGATCAGGTAATCCACAAAATATTCCGTATAAAAAATAAATGTCAGGTGATTCCATCAAACGCGGTTCTTGCGCAATAGCGTCTTTATACTTAGTAGCAATTATGGACTTTTCGGGAAGCCAGTCAGATGGAAGCTGGTACAATAACAAATGACTCTTTGACAAATAATGCCGATCGACCAATAAATTACCGATGCACTCTTTCAGCACAGATTGCAAAGCAGGAGCCATCTTAAAGTGAATTAGAGCACTGGGATATCGCTCAAACCACTCTTTAAGTTGATTGGTCTTAGGTTCTCTGCTTGAAAACTCAAAAACATCAACGAGTAAATGACGGGCAAAAGCAACGAAAAAATTACTCGCTAATTTTACATCTCCCGAACGGATAAATTCTTCGAGTTGTCTTTTAATTTCCTGTAAGTGCCTTATCAGATTGGCTTCCTTTTTCAGCGTAATCTTTGATTGGTTAAAAAGGCTTTTAAGTCTAATCCAATGGCTATCCTCATTGATATCTTTGCTGTATTGAAGATGGGCTGTTATTAACAATAAGCCAAAATCATCAAAATTTTTTGCTTGTCGATGCACAAAGTCAGTAAGATCTGATGGATGAGCATGGTCAAGTACAAATTGAACATCCTCTTTAAATGAATTGTATCGCTGCCCCTTGTTGGCAGGATGTAATTTCTGATCAAATTTCTTAGAAGCTAAGTCTACCAATCTGGAAAGGTGGACACAATGCTTTTTAACTGAAAACTGATCACAATTGCAATGAAAATCGATGACCTTTTGACCCGTCAATAAACATGCTGCTTCAATCTGAGCACCAAGAAGACGAAGCGTCCACAGTTCTTGCCTACCTTCTTTCGTAAATATAATTTTTTCTTCAAAATCAACATCACTACGAGCATCCCCATATTTCTGGTACAGTGCCAGTTTCAGATCCTCCAGTTTACTATTTTTTCGAATTAGCATTTAGCATGTATAAACCTGTAAAGTTACTAAAAAATCAGCTTTTCTAAAAACCAGATTTTTCGTCTCTCCGGTACACGGCTCGGATATAATTTCGAAAATAGTGAAAGAAAGGACAAACTAAATTAGATAGAAAACTGGTAATATTAGGATTGATAACCAGAAATGAAGTGCTAACGACTTAAGCAACGCTTCTTCCAAAATTTTTAATTGATGACTGGCAATATTATTTCAATTATTGGTTTATTTTTATCGAGTAAAATGCTAAGTTCCATTAACGCTAAAACCCATATCCGATGAGAGCTATTAAATTCATTCTGATAAGCTTGATTTTATTGATCGTATTAGCCAGCATAGCAGCGGCCATCATGCCCAAACAATACTCTTTAACACGCGATATCATTATCGACCGCCCCCTAAACATAGTAAAAGAACAAACTGTTGACTTTCGCAATTTTCAAGTGTGGAGTCCTTGGTCCGAGTTGGATTCCAATATGCAAGTAACTTTTTCCGGGGAACCGATGCAAATTGGAGCATCCTATACCTGGAGCGGAAATGAACAGGCTGGAACCGGTATGCAAGAAATCACTGCCATAAGTGAAAACAGAGTCGACATTGGCCTTCATTTTAAAGAACCTTTTGAATCAGAAGCTAAAACATATTTTGAATTTGAAGAACAAAACGGACAAACCAAAGTCGTATGGGGAATGAATGGCAGTATGCCTTGGCCGATAAATCTTTTGAATTTTTTTATGAAAAATAGCATAGGTAATGATTACAGTAAGGGATTAAACACGCTTAAACAGCGCTGCGAATCCATGCCTATTACCCCAGAGGTACCGATAGACACCTTGCCACCACCGAGCCCAAATATGGATTGAGCATTTCTATTCATCATTAAACTACTTAAAGATTATACTGTTTGAGCGTCTGTTATAACGCTACAAATAAAAATGAAAAATAAAAACGCAATAGTAATAGGCTCAGGCATAGGTGGTTTAGCAGCAGCTATCCGTCTGGCTCATGCCGGTAAGTCTGTAAAGGTATTTGAAGCAAACGCCTTTTACGGCGGCAAGATTAGCTCAAAGCAATTTGGGGGATACCGCTTTGATATGGGACCTTCCATTTTTACTTGTCCACACTACATTAAAGAACTGTTTGACCTTTGTGACGCCGATTTTGAAAGCCGCTTCCCTTACCAAAGGGCCACGCATCTGATGAATTACTTCTATCCGGATGGCACCCGGTTTGAGCTGAGCGGAGACAAGGGAAAAACTATTCAAACCCTGTCTCAGATTTTCGGGACACCTGCCGAAACGATCGATGCATACCTCGACAAAGCGCAAAAAAATTACGACCTGATAGCACCTTTGTTTATAGAGCGATCCTTGCATCGATTCCGCCATCTTCTTGGACCAGAGCTTTTGAAGGCACTAACAAACTTGGGGTCATACAAATTGCTGGATACCATGCACGGTGAAAACAAGAAATTTTTCAAGGATCCCAGACTGGTGCAGTTTTTTGACCGCTTTGCCACCTACAATGGCAGCGATCCTCACCAGACGCCAGCCATGCTAAATATGATTGCAAACCTGGAATTTCAGGATGGCGTGTTTATACCAGAAGACGGAATGATCCAGATCACCCGTTCCCTCTATGAGCTTGGGTTGGAACTGGGAGTGCAATTTCACTTTGAAGAAAAAGTAAGTGGTATACGAATTCATCAGGGAAAAGTAATCGGCGTAACTACAGAAAAGGCCGTATACGATGCCTCCGTCGTGTTTAGCAACATGGATGTGGCCTACACCTATGAACAGCTAATGCCAGGCGTGCGAAGACCGGAAAAAATATTGAACCACGAGCGTTCCAGTTCTGCCATTGTGTATTATTGGGGCATACGGCAGTCCTTCCCTGAATTGGATCTCCACAACATTATCTTTTCAGAAGACTATCAGGAAGAATTTCACGCCCTTTTTAAAGAGCACAGGCTAGTCGATGATCCCACCATTTACATAAATATTACGTCCAAATACGTGAAAGGAGATGCGCCGGAAGGGTGTGAGAACTGGTTTGTGATGGTCAATGCGCCAGTGATAAAAGGGCAGGACTGGGAAGAAGTCAAAAAGCGTCACCGGGCCAACCTTATCCGCAAAATCAACCGACACCTAGATGCCGATATCGAACCTCTGATTGAAACCGAATTTGTCATGGATCCGCTTTATATCCAGAATACTTACAGCGGCAAGCAGGGCTCTATATACGGCAATGCATCCAACTCCAAATTTTCTGCCTTTTATCGGCACCCCAATTTCAGTCCAAATGTAAAAGGTCTCTATTTTGTAGGAGTGACCGTACATCCGGGTGGCGGTATTCCATTGGCACTAAACAGTGCCAAAATTGCTGTGCGTTGTATGGAGGAAGACGGGATGTAATTACATGCTTTTACCTACCCATACTCTACATTGCAAGCGTATTTCAATAGTATGCTGGCCTCTCCTCTGAAGGTTGTAGGGAGCGAGTTGTTGCGATTAAAAGTATATCTTCCTATTGTTTTCTCAAGCTTTGATAGCTATCCCCAAGGCATGGGTCTACTTTTTATTACCACCAAAAGGAAAGTTTGGCAAAGAAAAGATCGCGGCTTGACTGCTCTGCCCGACCAACCGACAATCTGTCGCTTCTCCGAAAAAAAATCGCTACGCTCAAACAGTTTTATTCCCTGATGCTTCACTACCCATTTGGCCTATACTTATCAGGACTTTCCTTTATGATTTCCCAAATTTGACTGTAAGGTCGGGGACCCGGTCTGCGCAGCCTAAAGGCGACATATCTTTGTTTTATGCAGTTTAAAGGTAATAGGTCAACTTGCCGTTTTCAGGAAAAACAGCTGCGAGGCAGCAGTTGGTTTTATGGTTACAAGAAAGCATTAAAACAATCATTTTGCATTCAGCAGGAAGCAAAATAGTCATTGCTTCCGTTAAGAGAAAAACCGTATTATTACGATTTTGCAAGCCATCAAGACCTCTACGGCACAAGAATAAAAACGACTTTAGCGTATGCTATAAAACCGCTGTAGCTCCAATAAGTCACACAACAAAATGATATTTTAAGACTTGCTGTGGCTTAGTTTAGGAGTAGTGCCCTTTTGCAGACAAAATTAAAATTTTATCATTGATGACCTCATAAACTAATCTATGTTCTCTATCGATTCTACGAGACCAAGTGCCAGAGAGCTTGTATTTTAGTGGTTCTGGTTTGCCAAGTCCAGAGTAAGGATTAGTTTTAATATCATCGATAAGTTTAGCGATCTTTTTTAGGATAGTTTTATTGCTTGTAGAAATCCAAAAATTGAGATCATCTTCTGCATCAGGTAAGAAAATTACCTCCATAAGTCATTTAGCTGGTCAGTAGTATATACTTTGCCTTTGCCATCTTTGTAATCTTGTCTTGCTTTTACAATTTTTTCAACAAACTCTGGATTGTAGGTCTCCTCTTCAGAAGACTCAAATTTTATCTTAAGAGCATTCAATATAGTTTTGAGTATAGTAACTTCTTCATCACTCGTAGGGTGAACAATCAAGACATTTTGTTGCTTCATTTTATAGATATGTTTTAAAACTTAAAGGATTTGATAAAGCAATCCAGTACATTTAACATATAGTTATTATCTATACTTTCCATCTTTTCTTGTTAGCCAAGTTATTCAAGCATCAACGCGTCCTCAAACAAATCGAATTTATCTGTTTCACCCAATAAGCATCAGACCGTGGTATCTAATTAGCTAGAAATATTTTTAGCTACATCAATACACAGGTCATCTCATCCTTTAAAATCTTACAATAACAGGCAGAGGTGCCAAGTCGTTTCGCCAATTCTGCTTGTGTCTTTTTTTTTCATTTCGTACAAAAGCCATTCTTTTTCCGAAAGTACTTACTTAAAAATTCTTAAGCGGATTACTAATGCCGATACTTTTCAATAGTACAAATATAAAACACTTTAACGAGCTATAAAAATATAGTTTATTTAGTTACAAACCCAGAATATAGACACAGTCTTGAGAGGAGTTAGGGGTGGCACTAAAAAGTATGACTTCGTATTGTTTTCTCAAGCTTTGATAGCTATCCCCAAGGCATGGGTCTACTTTTTATTGCCGCCAATAAGAAATCGAACTTTCAACTTACAAGCTTCCTCTACCCTACTTCCTCACCACACGGGTAGTGCCTAGTAATGAGCCTTCTTTTGTAAAACACTCCAACTGGTATACACCAGGAACGCATTTACTGACATCCACCGACAGCGACTGACCTTCCTCCCAGTCAACCGTCTGGGAACTCACTGTTTTGCCGTCAGGGGCGACAAGCCTTAGCGTTACAGCAGGAATCGAAGCATTATCCAGGTCTATGAATACCGTTTCCGTTGATGGATTAGGGTAAGATTTAATACGGTTTTGTACCATCATCTGATTACGCGTACTGGTATTTACAAAGTTACCATTACCAAATGCGTAATCGCCCGGTAATAAATCGTAGATACGCATAAACCCTTGACCATCATTTGATGCTAATCTGCGCTTAAGGTAATTTGGGTGTTCCATCCATTCAGACGATGCGTCAGGTCGCCACAAAAGAATAATACTATCCTCTGTGATTCCAACCAAATCATCATCCATACCATTGGCAATAGTGTATTCTATCTCAGCCCAGTAATCTACAGTTTCAGGTACCGACGCAGCTTTTACTTTCCAGTGCCGTTTTTTGCCGATACGAACCTCTTCATTCGGTATTTTAAAATCATCGGCACCAGCAAAATGGTGTTCTGCATAGACCATAGCTTCGCCACTACCACCCAAATATCTAAAGCGCATCTGGGCACCATTTAAAAAGATATTGCCAGTTTCTGTTAAGCGCAATGAGTCACCCATAAAAGCCATATTGAGTCGTTGACCCGGGTTTAGCAATACATATGCAGGAACTTCAGTTGCTTGCAATGAAATTATGGGAAACCGGCCACTCACTTCATGGGTAAAAGCGTGCATCAGCTTGAAGTCTCTGTCTCTTAATTCCACTTGTAACGGGAGATTTTCAAACCACGTATCCGATCTGCCATAAAGTTTTTGCTCTAAATGAATGTCCAATTCATATAATCCTGCAACTTCAGTTACCTTCATTGAATCAACTTCAAAAGTCGGATACCCGGGTTGAAACACCCAATCTCTATAAAATGACGTTAAATCCTTACCTGTTGCAGAGCTCAAATGATCCCGCATAGTATAGGCGTCAATGTTATCATATCTAAAGTTTTCTAATATAGAGCGCATACCCAAGGCATAGGCTTCATCCCCAAGGTAGCCGCGCAGATTATGCAGGACCAAAGCGCCTTTTCGATAAGTATGGGTACCGTATGTTTTATCCTCTGGCATAGGGCTAAGTGCTAAGAATCCACCATCATCAAAATGGGCCCTGCGCAATACATTTAAAGCGTTTGCTTTTATTTGTGCCCTAAAAGCAGCATCGCCTGACACATGTTCGGTAAATAAATGTGCCCCGTATTCAGCCGGACCTTCCTTGATCCACATATTGTGTGAAGTTGAAAGAGTTACAATATTGCCCCACCAATGGTGACATAATTCATGAGCCATGAGCCTGTTGTCCGGTTCACCATTTGCAATCGCACTAGCAGGATATGCTACATTTGTCGGGTGTTCCATGGCCCCTCTAGTGGTAATGACATATCCTACCCTTTCAAAGGGATAAGGTCCATACCATTTTTCAAAAGCATCAATGGCATCACCTATTTGTTGAAATGAATTTTCAAAAGCATTTAAATCGGCAGGACGTGCTATAAGGCGCACGGGGATAATACCACTTTCGCCTGGATGATTGAATTCTAAGTGACTGTAATCCGATACAGCTATACTGGAGAGATAAGTAGGAATAGGCTGATTCATATGATAGCTGGTACGCGAAAGTCCATTTCCTAAGTCTTCAGTCCCCATGTATGTCCCAACGCAATAGGCCATATGATTATTCGCGTGGGTAATGTGATATTCATAAGTGCTGCGCTCTACAAAATTGTCAAAACATGGAAACCACGCCCTTCCATAATTGTGAGGTTTGTCTCTAAGGCCTATCCCCAAATTATAGGCATAACCACTCTCGAAGTAAAAACCTCCAAACCCACTGGCGCTTGTCATGGGGGTTCCCCCATAATAAACTTTAACGGTATAAGTATTATCAAAAGATAAGGTATCTGAAAATTGAAGCTGTAATAATGGTCCATTATGGGTGAACGGTAAAATATTCCCATTGAATACAATGGAATCGACGACCAAACGCTCCAAATCCAAATTTAGATATTGTAAACCTGTCAAGAGGGGCTTGAAGTCAACTTCTGTGTAACCTTCCAATCTGCTTAGCTGAAAGTCCTTTACGGTGAGATGTATTCGGTATGCCAAAATATCAAAAGTGTCACTTCTTTCCAATGCGGCTTTGGCATAAGCCAATTCTTCAGCTGAGTAAGGAATACCAGCAACTCGCTTGTGCGTAATGTGACACCCAAAGGCTTCTTCCTGTTCTGGTTGAGACCATCCGACAGTTGGAAACCAACATAAAAGTATTACGAAAAGAAAAAAATAGTGAGGTACAGTACGCATAGCCTGTTCTTTAAAGATTTAAAGTGGCTAATATACAGAAATTTAAATGGAGGCAAAAAAAACCGAAACGAAAGCGAGATGGGTTCTCTAAAAAAATTATTTGACGCCACCTAACTTACCCATCATATTACCCATTCCCTTGCCTGTACTCATCTTATGCATAAGCTGACGCATCTGATCAAATTGTTTGATGAACATGTTGACTTCATTAATAGATCGGCCAGCACCTGCTGCGATTCTCTTTTTGCGACTGAGATTTAAAAGTTCAGGATTTTGTCGTTCCTTAGGTGTCATAGACTGAATAATGGATTCAACCCGGGCAAATGCTTTGTCATCAATATTGATATCTTTCATGGCTTTACCAACTCCTGGGATCATGCTCATCAAGGATTTTAAATCTCCCATTTTCTTAATTTGGGCTATCTGACCCATAAAGTCATTGAAATCAAATTTATTGCGCTTGATTTTTTTCTCTAAGCGCTTAGCTTCCTCTTCGTCAAATTGCTCCTGCGCCTTTTCTACAAAAGATACGATATCTCCCATACCCAAGATACGCTGAGCCATCCTGTCCGGATGGAACACATCCAGCGCTTCCATTTTTTCTCCTGACGAGGCAAATTTGATGGGTTTGCCTACCGTATACTTGATAGAAAGTGCGGCTCCACCACGAGTATCACCATCTAATTTAGTTAATACTACTCCATCGTAATTGATACGGTCGTTAAATGCTTTGGCTGTATTCACAGCATCTTGCCCAGTCATGGAATCGACTACGAATAAGGTTTCAGATGGATTAAGTGCTTGTTTAAGCGAAGCAATCTCATTCATCATAAACTCATCCACTGCTACCCTACCCGCTGTATCCACTATCACCACATCATGACTATTGGCTTTTGCATATGATATAGCATCACGAGCTATTTGGAGCGGATCCTTACTGTCCGGGTTTTTGAATACATGTACTCCAATTTGTTCCCCCAGGACCGTGAGCTGATCGACCGCTGCAGGACGGTATACGTCGCAAGCCACAAGCAGGGGCCGATGTTGCTTCTTTGCTTTGAGCATATTAGCTAACTTACCACTAAAAGTAGTTTTACCAGAACCCTGTAAACCAGCTATTAAAACTATGGCGGGAGACCCTTTGACATTGATTCCACTTGCTTGTCCACCCATAAGACTAACAAGTTCATCTTTGACAATTTTCACCATCAATTCACCAGGCTTAACTGCCTTGAGTACATTTTCAGTACCCATAGCTTTATCCTTGATGGTATCTGTAAACTCTTTGGCAATTTTGTAGTTCACGTCGGCCGAAACTAACGCACGGCGAATTTCTTTGATGGAATTGGCAACATTCAATTCCGTTAATTTATTATTGCCACTTAAGGATTTGAAAGCTCCTTCTAACTTTTCTGACAAAGATTGAAACATGAAAAACAATTTTGGACTACAAAGATAATGCTTTGGTACAATAAGAAGATAGGCCTTTCCGGGAGTTTGCAACTTTAAGACGGTACAATTTTTGTAATTGTACATTACACGCACTGTACTATCAAAAGAACATTTTTTTCTTAATTTGTAGTGTTATGCGTTACTTTATTTCTCTTAATAGCGTTATATTTAGATATACACAGAGCAACCAACGTGAAGGATAGTACCCAAGATTCAGGAATGCCTCAAAACTCAGGTAAAAACTTACCTTCTAGGCTTATGTCCCGAGTCGTGAGAATTTTATTTTATGCTGGTATTTTTTTGATTTTATTAACCATTGGTTTATATATAGCTATTCAACTCCCTCCGGTACAGCGTTGGGGAATTACAAAATTAGAAAAATGGGTTTGGCAGGAATACGAGGCCAAACTGCATATAGAGTCTTTTGAACTTTCTTTTTCAGACCTCATAGTTTTAGAGGGTGTATCCTTCTATGATCCAGCAGGAGACGCCTTACTAACAGCAAACGAATTAAAAGTAAGCTTGAGTAGTCACCTGCTTAGTCTCATTCAGAATGAGCTCGATATTGACGGTGTATATTTGTCAGAAGCTACCTTATACTATAGGATGCTAGAAAATGGAAAAGACAATTTCGCGTTTTTAGCGGGCAATAAAAAAAAGAAAATAAAAGGTGATTTTCAGCTGGATATTGAGCACGTTTATCTAGAAAAGACATTTTTTGTCTTGGATGACCGACGTTTTTGTAACCATATGGAAGCGTACATTGAGAAAGGAGATATTACCCTAAAGAGTACGGATATCAACAATCTTTTCTTTGAGGTTGAAAAAGCAAATTTTAAAAAGCCAGTTGCAAAATACGCCGTTCTGCCAGGTGCCTATCACGGTATGCCCGTTTCATCGGATCCAGATACAATATCAAATAACCAACCCATGTCTGCCATGCATTTTCGATTGCATGTGGATAAATTTTTGGTAAATGACGGAGTGTTTGAATTGCAAAATTTCAGAGGATTAAATACAGCGCCATTGATCGCAGATGCATTTAATCCATATCACATTAAACTACATAATTTAAGTGGTGATGTAGAAGCATTTCGTATGCATGGCAAAGAAATGGAGGCCATAGTCTGCCACATGCAATTCACTACTCCCGAAGGTTTTGACATGCGAAGGATGCATGTGCATGATTTTCATTGGTACGAGCAGGAAATGGCTTTTAATGGTCTACATTTGGAGACGCCAGGAAGTTATTTTTCTGATAGCCTTGTTTTTTCTTTTGATGATTTTAACGATTTTAGTCAATTTGTGGATCGTGTGTATATAGATGCTAGTATTCCTAACGGACGTCTAGCCATGAAGGATCTTTTTTACTTTGCTCCTCAGCTTAGGGACAACAAATTTTTTAAAAAGTATGCCCGAGATTCCATTATGGTTTCCGGGAATTTTAGGGGTCGAATAAATAATTTGAGGGGTCAAAACATTTATGCCAATTTTGCCAATCAAGCTACCTTTCAAGGCGGATTTACAGCAAGATCGCTTACCAATCCACTTGAAACACTATTGAGTCTCGACATTCAATCCCTCGAAACAGACATGGTAAGTCTGCGGCAATTATTGCCAGGTCTTGGCTTGCCAAAACGATTCAATCAACTAGGGCGTATCCGATTCAAAGGAAAATTTGATGGATTCTATGAAGACTTTGTAACCTATGGCCGTTTGAGCTCTGCGATAGGTGTTGCGGATTTGGATATGAAGCTCAATACCCAATACGGAGTTGAAAAAGCAACCTATAGTGGAGGATTAAACCTTTACAATTTTGATCTTAGAAGATGGACAGACAACCCTGATTTTGGTTACTTGAGTGCCAGACTATCAGTAACCAACGGACGTGGGCTGACTTTAGAAAGTGTACGAGCAAGCGTAAATACAAGCATTGATTGGCTTCAATTCAGAGGCTATGATTATAAAAATGTGGTTTTTACCGGAATCTTGAACAAAGATTTACTGGATGGTCAAATTGTGGCAGATGATGAGAATATGCAACTAGACTTTTTAGGAAGTATTAATTTTTCTGGCGATGCTCCTTCCTTTAAATTCAATACTCAAATAGACCTGATTGATCTTGAAGCGCTTAATTTATCCAAAGAACCTTTCTCGATTTCAGGAGACTTTACTGTGGATGCCATTATAAAGGATATTTCACACATAGATGGAATAGTTGAAGCCAAAAATTTGATCTTATCCAGATCAGATCTACATTTTTTACGTTTGGGCGATACTCGCCTGGAATCCAGATATTTGGTATCTCCTCAGAAGTACCTTTATTTTAGTTCAGACATTGCTAAATTAGAAGTGACTGGAGACTTTGATTTTCAAAACTTAGGAGCCGATATAATTACTGTTTTTGGCAAGAAAAATCAATCTTTTGCCCAAAAGTGGAATTTACCTGTTAGAGATGCCATACTTTCTACCCATAACTTTGACTTCGACCTTCAAATTTCCAACACTAAAAATTTGGCTGACGTATTAAGTCTTCCCATGGATACCATTAAAGATTTGAGATTCAAAGGGCATTATGAAAATTCAAAAAATGGTGAATTTGTATTTGATATACAACAACTAAAAGCACCCAAAATAAAATATGGAAGTATTTCATTAGAAGGTTTGTTTCTAAAAGCTGAAGGTACCAATACAAAATCAGAAGTCATTTTTCATATCGATGAAGGCAATCTATATGGCGTTCCCATTAAAGTTACTGATGCTTTAATAAGCTTGACCGGTGACTCCCTTTCATTCAATTTAGGTACAGAGGAAGTATTGGGATCATTCAACCAACTCGGCATAGTAGGTCGATACTTTTTAGTAGACGGAAAAAGTCATGTTGAATTTAAGAACATGGAATTCAGCGCATTGAACAGAAGATGGGAAATTCAAAGTAGAAACTTTATTCAATTTGCCGACAACTACTTGTACGCCCGCAATATGCTTTTTTCTGATGGTGATGCTTATGTCAACTTCTCATCTTTTGACAACAAAGGATTACATTGCCAGATCAATAATATTGATCTTACCATGTTTGATGGCATAATGAATACAAGCGATTATTCATTTGGGGGCAGGGTGAGAGCGGATTTATATGTCCAAAATCTGCTCAAACTTGAACAAATGTCTGGTAACATGATGATTAAAAATTTCGTAGCTAATGACATCCCGCTGGGAGATCTTCGCATATTGGCTGAACAACAAGATTTAAACCAACCCATTTTATTAAATGTAACTGCTCTGGAAAACGATCAGGCAGCCAAAGTAAATGGATATATTTACTTACCTGGCGCTGAGGTTCCAGATAGCCAGAACAGATTTGATTTTAACGGAGTTTTCAATAACCATTCCCTGGCTGTTGGCGACGTATTTCTTAAGGGAATATTCTCAGGAACAGAAGGAAAAGTAAGCGGTAACGCCCATGTGGCTGGCGACCGAAAGGTACATACCATTGATGGGGTGTTGACCATTTCAGATGTGACCACAAAATTAGATTATCTTGGTACTCGCTATAGTGTAAAATCCGCTCCAGTTGTTTTGACCAACTCTCTAATCGATTTTGGAGAAATGGAAATTTTTGATCAAGACGGTAATATTGCCAGGGTAAGGGGCGGTATTAAACACCGTTTTTTTGAAGAAATGGATATCACCCTTAGGGCCACTTCACCCTTATTTCAAGTATTGAATACAACCCGAAAAGACAATGAACTATTTTATGGAAAGGCTTTCGGTAAGGTGGATTTGAGGATGAGCGGACCATTTAAAAGTCTAAATATTGATATTAATGCAGAAACCGGTGCTAACACTACAGTGGCAATACCTATAAATAGCTCCATTGATGACAAAGAACAAAATTTTATTGTATTTACTAATACCCTTACACCAAGTGATAGTACAAATGAAGCAAAGTCATTAGAGGGAATTAATTTGCAAATGTTTTTAACCATTACACCTTCAGCGGAACTACAATTAATATTCGATGAGCGAACGGGTGAAATAATTAAAGGTAGAGGAAATGGCAATATCCAAATTGAGCTTCCAAGAGATGGCGAGTTTCAAATGTTTGGTGACTTTGAAATTGAAAAGGGGGAATACCCATTTAAAGCCTTTGTAGTATTGGACAAAGCTTTTTCTATAAAGAGAGGGGGCACTATTTCCTGGTATGGCGATCCACTTAATGCTTTTATCAATCTTCAGGCAGAGTACAAGGGCCTTAGAACTTCACCCTATAATTTGATTTATGATTATATACGTAACGATAATAATCTTTTGGATGAAGCTAAAAGACCCACTGATATTGATTTAACACTAAATCTTAATGGACAACTTTTGGGGCCTCGGATTCAGTTTGATCTTGCCTTCCCCTCTCTGCAAGGTGAGCTAAAAAACTATACAGAGAACAAATTAAGGACGCTTGCAGTTAACCCGGATGAGCTTAATATGACTGCGGTTTCCCTTTTAGCCTTCAAAGGCTTTTTACCGCAAACCGCAGACATATTGTCCACAGCTGCCATTTCAAATACATTAAGCAGTACACTAACAGAGTGGGTTACCAATCAGATGAGGGTATTTATCAATGAGTACTTATTAGACTCCTTAGGTAAAAACGGTTTGGTATCCAATTTGAATTTAGATTTTGGAATTATTTTAAATCCAGCTATTTCAGTGGATGGCCAACCCTCAGTCGCTGGGTTGGCGCAATCACAGTTTTATTTAAGGCCGCAGTTTCAATTCTTAGACAATCGAGTGACGCTGGACATGGGCTTGACAACCTTCGGAAATGTTACGGATGGAGGCCGAGTTGGTGGCGAATTTAATGTTGAGTACGCTTTTGGCACCAGTCGAAGACTTCGTGCTAAAGCTTATGCCCAAAATCAGCCGCTGATCAATGACAATCGAATTGTGTCAGGCATTGGCCTAGCCTACCGCAGAGAATACCAATCGATACGAGACATATTCGGACTGCACCCCCGTCTTCCTTCACGTAAATCTCAAGAAAACAATCAAGAGAAAAAATCTCCTACTCCAGCAATACCCGGCAGAGATTCAATTAGATCTCTTAATGATGGTCTTTAATTTGGAACCAAATTGTTTATCTATCATTTACCAGTTAACATCTAATCTTATGGTATAATTTCTAGGTGCTTCTAAAAGACCTGGCCGCATAGCATACTCGCGATTCATTATATTATTAACCACTGCTGAAATTTTCAATCGCGGAGACCATTGATAGGAAGCTCGTATGTCTGCTACTGTAAAACCATGATTGTTTTCCGCTCTGTATTCCTTTAGACCCCTGACTACTACCTCTTCAAATATGGCGTCAATATTTTCCATATAACTATATGCTCGTATAGCAAAACCAAAACGCCAAGCCCCCTTGCCTGTTTCAAGATCAAGCTTTGCTGTATGTTGGAAACGATATTTCAAAATGTTGCGACGTGCGGAGGACGATATAGAATCAACTTCCGTAAATGTGCGGTAACGAGGATCGATATAAGTATAGCCAGCCAATACAGCCGTTTGCCACTCCCCAATGTAGCCAGAACCCGTAATGTTGGCATCAATACCTCTGATACGGGTTGCACCAATATTTTGAGATTGAAATCCAAATCCAAGACCAGGTAAAAAGGTAAACACAAACTCCATCATGTCGTCATATTCTTGCTGAAAAACAGCGATATCAGCAAATCCTGTCCAACGTCCAAGACGAAGTCCTTGTTTATAACCTAATTCTGTTGACCATCCGGTTTCAGGCTTTAAAAGCGGATTAGGCAGAATAATCACGGGACCAAGGGCAGTATTAATAAATCTTTCTGCAATGGTTGGATACCTATAGCCTTGACCCCAAGACCACCTTACCGAAGAGTAAGGATTAAATGCATAATTTGAGCCTATCCTAAATACAGGTCGTCTTTCGATTGTTTTGCCGCCCGGAATGGTAAAATTTAACACATTTTCGGGGCTTCGCATTTCGTTATATTCCCAGCGAGCACCTCCAGTTAGCAACCAATTTTTTAGCAATCTTTGCTCCCATTGCAAATACCCCATACAATTCAGCCTGAACAGCATTCTGTTGACCTACAGCCCCTACATGGAGATTTGCCCCCCATTTATCTAATTTTTTGTTGTATTGATATTCGCCATATCTAAGCCATGAACGATTAGAACGATTTTCATTATTTTCATTGTTTACATAATAATACCTACTAAGTATTTTATGCTGGCCTCCTTGACGATCGAAATAACTTAAATATGGATCAATATTCATTCTAAATCGGGAGGTTATGCTATAGGCACTGCTATCTCCAATCATTGCGCCTTCCTTTTCATCCTGCCAATAAAAAAAACTTGAACCGCTACCCGGATTGGCAATAGCTTGGGCTCCAACCACCAATCGATCGTTAATTCTATAACGTAGATTAACCGAACCTCTATAATATCGATCGTACGCGTCTTTGTTATGGCTTTCATTCCGTCTAAATAGTCCGGCCGCTACCATATCCAGTTTTCCCCATTTTTGCTTGTGCAGTATACTAGTGCTGGTTTCATATGGCGCACGACTCCACCATTTTTTTGACCTATCAGCAGGTGCACCTACCAGAGTTACAAAACTTGCCACTTTAGTTTCTGGTTTATCTGAAGGAAACCCAGTGCGTACGTTTATTATCCCATTCATAGCCGAAGAACCATACAATACGGATGCTGCTCCCTTCAAAACTTCAATCTGTGCTATATTTTCTACCGGAAAATCACTCCAGTTGGGAAAACCTGCGTCGGCCTGCAGGGCAGGAATATCATCCAATAATAATAGGACTCTTGTACCTGCTCCATATGAAAAACCAGAACCTCCACGTATGTTTGCCTGGCCATCAATAATGTCAACACCTGGCAATTTTTGCAATACCTGATCTACACTGATGGTATTTGTATTTTGAAGGAGATATGGCTTTATAACCTCTAATGAAACAGTAGATTCTACCAAGGAACGTTCAAAACGGGATCCAGTGATCGTAGTCGTTTTCAAATAATTATCTGCAAGAGATAACTTCAAGACAAAAGGAACTGTCATATTTTTTTCAATCAAAAGAGTATCTTGTAAAGTATTGTATCCAATATAACTGCAATTCAGCATGTAGGTACCCACCGGAATTTCGAAAGATGCAACGCCTTTTTCATCTGAAATTTGAAATAAATCATTCAACTCGATCGAGGCACCAGAAAGCGATTGACCTGTCTCGCTGTCAATCACTTGAAAAGAAATAGAAAGTGACTGTGCGTTTAATTCATAAAAACCAGACAACGTACAACTTATGATAAAAATAACAATGAACAGAATATTCCTTCGAATGGTCATAGACAGAAATTTTTATTCAAAGTAAACAATAAAACATAATTGACACATGAGATTTTCGGCATAAAAATATAATTTTGTATCGAGTCGTGAAATTTTAGTTTGCTCTCTGTCTTTCAACAAGTTTCCAATTTATAAGCATTCAATCATGAAAAATTTACTTTTTACTTTTTTAATTATATTCCTATCAGGAGTCTTAGCATCTGTCGAAGCTCAGGTTTGCACTCCTGACTCAACATATCGGGATTCAACTGCGGGAGTATACCCTAAACCGGTTAGTGAAGAAAATCCAGATGGTGGAATCAACGTGCCCGCTTGTATAGGCGAAGACTATCAATTCAATCTGACCGTAGTGGTTCCGGATACAGTAGTATTTGGAGGAATACCACTAGTAATTCGAAGAATTCGCCTCAGGACCAACAATCCTGTTCAAGGACTACCCAAAGGGATCAACTTTGCATGCGAACCTTCTACCTGCGATATGCCTGCTAATTCGCTGGGATGTATTGTACTGAATGGAGTAGCTGATGAATCTAACGAGCCTAAAGATTACCCTTTAGTTATTTTAGTGGATCTCGTCACCAGCTTTGCAGTGATTCCTACCCAATTTCCAAATACTGCCCTTGCTCCCGGTGAGTATTTAATTACGGTCAAGAGCGCTGATGATCCCGAGTGCCTTGCTTCAGTTAAAAAATCAACCGTTAAACCGGCTCCGGTACAAATAGCGCCTAATCCGGGAAGTGATAATCTTATGGTCTATTTGCCTCTGGGATTCAGCGGCCAAGGTGAAATTCATCTGGTGGATCAAAGCGGACGGGTGGTTTACAAAGAAGTAACAAAACGCCTGGAAGGAATATGGGAATTGCCAACTGCAACGCTACCTGCAGGATTTTATACGGTTTTACTGAAGGGTGACCGACAATTATACCAAGCTAAGTACATAAAATTGTAAAAAAAAGCCTCTATTTCAAAAACTATAGGCCACGGCGCTTTACTTCTTGTTGTATGTAGGCCAATTCGCGACCTACATCACCAGTGACACTTGAATTTTCCTCGGTACGCCTAATGAGATAAGGGACAACATCTTCTATTTGACCATAAGGGACATACTTCGATATTCTAAAGCCATTGTGCGATAAGTTATAGCTTAAAGGATCCCCCATTCCATATAGTTGTGAAAAATGAATATGTGCATGGCCGGATTCCATATTTCCTTTTTGCACGGCTTCAGCCAAAATAAGACAGGAAGCTGCATTATGTGTCGCATTGACAAAAGCAATGTCTTTGATGTGCTCAAGACAATAATTCAGCGCTTGGTTGTAAGCATGATCTGTGGATAGCTTGTCTGGATGTATCGGGGAGGCATATCCCAATTGTTTGGCTCGCTCTCGCTCTTTATCCATATAAGCTCCTCGTACCAGCTTTGCACCTAGAATATAACCATTTTCTCTGGCGGAAATATGACTTTGCTGTAAAAAAGCGAAACGATCTGTTCTGTATAATTGAAATGTATTGAAAATGATAGGCTTATGCTTGTTGTAGCGAGCCATCATTTTATTTACGAGATCATCAATAGCTGGCTGAATCCAAGACTCTTCCGCATCTATATAGAGGCAAACCCCAACTTCTGCCGCTTTATTGCAAACAACATCCAACCTTTTGCGAAGGCTTTCCAATTCATGTTCTTCCGTCGTAGTTAGCGGTTCTTTTTGCTCAGATATTTTTTGGAGCAGAGAGAAATAAGTAAAACCAGTGATCTTGGTGGACACGGCCCTAATGGCAGGATTATCAGCAGCAAAATCAAGAGCCCTCATGGTTTCAACCATGGCCTTATTAAAATCTTCATCTCGCTCCTTTCCTTCGGCCCCATAATCAAGAATGGTTCCCACACCATACTCAAATTGTTTTTCAATTACCGGAAGACTATCCAGCAAAGTTTTTCCTCCACAAAACTGTTTGAAGATGGTTTTTTGAATGAGGGGCTTTACCAATGGTAGACGCAACTTTATGGCCGGAATAGCTGCTACTTGAGCCAACCGCACTACCCATGGTTTACTCATTAGGGAAAACAACCATTTCATGCGAAGCAGCTCTTGGTCACTTCTGCCTGCGAAGGCTATTTCAGTATTTTCGAAATCCAATTTTTTAGTATTCATGTCAACATTCCAGCCAATAATGCTTCCAGATATTCCACGCTTCCTCTGCCTGTAGGCACAGCATATCTTTGCCATTTAACACCTGTGCACCGCTCTTTTCAGCGAGGCTCAAAAATAGGGTTTTTTCAGGATTGTAAACCATGTCATAGACAATTTGTTCTGGAAGCAACCGCTCATAAGGAAGACTTGGTGCCTCGTCTACATTCGGATACATTCCAATAGGTGTAGCATTGACTATAAGCCTATATTTGTCCAAAGATAAGGGCAGTGTAGCCGGTAAACCAAGAATCTCTCCCCGATTTAAAATATCTACTTTCATTCCGTGTTTATGCATGATATAAGCAGCGGCTGCCGAAGCCCCTCCGCTTCCTAAAATAAGCCCGGGAGCCCCCTCCCATGCCGGCCAATAGTTTGATAGACTAACCTCAAAACCTTTAGCATCAGTATTATAGCCCTCCCACTTTCCATTTCGAATCAATACCGTATTTACAGCACCTATAGCAATAGCTTCTTCTGAACATAAATCTAAATAAGGTATAATTACCTTTTTATGTGGAATGGTAACATTGAAACCTACCAAATGCCCAATAGCTTCCATAAAAGAGCGTACTCCATTCAATGAAGGCAACCCGAATAATCGGTATTCTCCTTGAATGATACCCTCATCAATAAATTTTTTCTGAAACCAAGCAGGTGAAAATGAATGAGATATAGGGTAACCCAATAAGCCCAACACCAGTGGCTTTTCATTGTACATTTTTTCTTGTTGCATTTCTTCACATTTCTTAGCGGAATCAATACTGACAAAATGGCACTTTTGCATAAAAATGCGTATTTTTGCAGTCCAAATGTAAGATGATAATTCTTAAAAAAATATGTACGACCAAAATCCTACCCTCACTGACTTACGACACGAAGTTCTTGCTGATAGACAAGGCGAAGCATTTCCAGAAAATGCATATGCATCCACACCGGGTTCTAAGCTCTTTTATATTGAAAGCTATGGATGTCAGATGAATTTTTCCGACAGTGAAATAGTCGCCTCCATTTTGCACGAAAGTGGGTACCAACCTACCCGTAATATGGATATTGCCGATTTAATTTTAATCAACACTTGTTCGATTCGCGAAAAAGC
>CAYUZA010000014.1:0-28832 GCA_964449535.1 uncultured Saprospiraceae bacterium | reverse complement strand
TGTCCGTATGCAAAAACTGGAAGTATCATCTATCTAAAATTAACGTATTTTTAACTATAAAAGGTTCCACTGTGTCATTAAGCACCCTTCATTTGCTGGTTTAACATAAATTTGACTACATATTTCTCCTATATTGTCCGCCTACAGAATATAGGGCGTGGGTAATCTGACCTAGAGAAGCATATTTGGTGGCCTCCATCAAGGCTGCGAAGGTATTTTGTTGTCTAACCGCTGTTTTTTGCAATTCAAGTAGAGACTTTGCAGCTTCCTCTCTAAAGGCCTCGTGCAAATTTTGGAGGGTCTGAATTTGTTCCTGTTTCTCTTGTTCAGTAGCCCTAATTACTTCTTCGGGAACTATGGTAGGCGATCCATCTTTAGATAAAAACGTGTTCACTCCGATTATTGGTAGCTCCCCTGTGTGTTTTAGGGTCTCATAATACAGACTTTCTTCCTGTATTTTGCCACGCTGATACATGGTTTCCATTGCGCCCAACACGCCTCCACGTTCAGTGATACGGTCAAATTCAGCCATCACGGCATCTTCAACCAAATCGGTAAGTTCTTCTATGATAAAAGAACCCTGCCATGGGTTTTCATTTTTAGAAAGACCCAACTCTTTATTAATGATCAATTGAATTGCCATCGCCCTGCGCACCGATTCCTCAGTAGGTGTAGTTATTGCCTCATCGTAAGCATTGGTATGCAATGAATTACAATTATCGAACAAGGCATACAATGCTTGTAGTGTAGTTCTAATGTCATTAAATGCAATTTCCTGAGCATGCAAAGAACGACCCGAAGTTTGAATATGGTATTTTAACTTTTGAGAACGATCGTTGCCTTGGTATTTATGCTTCATCGCCTTAGCCCATATTCTTCTGGCTACCCGACCAATAACGGCATATTCCGGATCCACCCCATTAGAAAAAAAGAAAGAAAGGTTGGGGGCAAATTCATCAATATGCATGCCTCTTGACAGGTAGTATTCCACGAAAGTAAATCCATTGGCCAAGGTAAATGCCAATTGGGAAATGGGATTTGCACCCGCTTCAGCTATGTGATAACCAGAAATCGAAACAGAATAAAAGTTTCTTATTTTATGGTCGATAAAATATTGCTGTACATCACCCATAAGTCTGAGCGAAAATTCAGTAGAGAATATACAAGTATTTTGTGCTTGATCTTCTTTCAATATGTCAGCTTGAACAGTACCTCTGGTAGCAGAAAGTGCTTCAGCCTTTATGCGCTGATATACTTCGGGTTCAAGAATCTGATCTCCTGTAATACCGAGCATCATCAGCCCTAATCCACTATTTCCATGTGGTATTTCACCTCTATACTCGGGGCGAGGCAATCCACGGTCATCATACAATTGCTTTTTTCTGGCTTCCACCAAATGCTCCAATCCATGTTGTTTGATATACTTTTCGCATTGCTGGTCGATCGCCGTATTCATGTAAAACGCACACATGGCAGCAGCTGGCCCATTAATGGTCATAGACACCGAAGTCTTTGGATCACACAAATCAAACCCGGAATATAACTTTTTGGCGTCATCCAAGCAACAGATACTTACTCCTGAGTTGCCAATTTTTCCATAGATATCAGGGCGAAAATCAGGGTCCTCGCCATACAAAGTTACACTATCAAATGCTGTTGAAAGTCGGTTGGCAGGCATACCCAGGGATACATAATGAAACCGCCTATTGGTCCTTTCAGGCCCGCCCTCTCCCGCAAACATTCTGGTAGGATCTTCTTCAGATCGCTTAAAGGGAAAAACACCTGCTGTATAGGGGAATTCTCCGGGAAAGTTCTCTTGTAGAGACCAACGCAAAATATCGCCCCAGTCTTTGAATTTCGGAACAGCAATTTTAGGAATTTTAGTTTTGGATAAAGAGACGGAATGGGTTTCGACCCGTATTTCCTTGTCCCTAACCTTGTAAACATAGGCATCTGATTGATACGCTTCAACCTGTGCGGACCAATTATCTAATAATCGCCTGCATGAACCATCCAATTCAAGTTCGAGATCTCTGTATGTGACACGCAATCCTTCTATCCAATCGTGATGTTGTCCTTTCTTTTCAAGCAGTTGAATGGAAGTTTTCAGTGCAAAAATCTCTCTACCTAGTTGCTCTTGCTTGTCTACCCAAGCATTATAGGCACGTACTTGGTCAGAAATTTCAGACAAATAGCGGGTTCTACCCGGAGGAATGATGTAGACTTTTTCAGAAATACCGGCATCTTCCGGGCGCGATGCATGAATCGGGGCTCCTGTTGTTGCAGCAAGTTTTTGCATAAGCTGAAAATACAGCATATTGGTCCCAGGATCATTAAACTGTGATGCCATTGTGCCATATACCGGCATATCTTCTAAGGGCAAATCCCACAGTTGGTGATTCCGTTGATATTGCTTTCGGATATCTCGGAGAGCATCCAAGGCACCTCTTTTATCAAATTTATTGAGTGCAATGATATCAGCAAAATCCAGCATATCAATTTTTTCCAATTGGGTACTGGCTCCATACTCAGGTGTCATCACATACAGTGAAACATCTGAATGGTCAATAATCTCGGTATCACTTTGTCCTATACCGCTGGTTTCCAGTATAATCAAATCGAAACCACTTATCTTCATGATATCAACCGCAGATTGTACATATCTAGACAAAGCTAGATTAGATTGGCGGGTGGCTAATGAGCGCATAAATACGCGCTCGTGGTTTACGGAATTCATACGAATACGATCCCCTAAAAGCGCACCGCCAGTTTTTCTTTTGGATGGATCCACAGAAATAACCCCAAGACGAGCTTCTGGATTATCGCGCAAAAAACGCCGTATCAACTCGTCAACCATACTGGATTTGCCCGCACCTCCTGTGCCTGTGATTCCCAAAACGGGAATCGTAATATTTTGAGCTTGCTGCCTCAAAGAACTAATTAGTTGCTCGTTTTGCTCCGGAAAATTTTCAATAGCGGAAATAGCTCTGGCGATACCTCCCGGACTATTTTTCCACAGATCATCTGAAAAATCAAAATGCTCACCGACTGGAAAGTCTGATTTTTGCAGAACGTCATTAATCATGCCTTGCAATCCTAATGATCGACCATCATCAGGAGAATAAATACGCGTGATTCCGTAAGCATGTAATTCGGCAATCTCAGAGGGTAAAATAGTACCCCCGCCACCTCCAAAAATTCGAACATGCCCGGCGCCCCTTTCTTTAAGTAAGTCGTGCATGTACATAAAAAACTCGTTGTGTCCACCTTGGTAAGATGTAATAGCTATGGCTTGGGCATCTTCTTGAATTGCCGTATTCACTATCTCAGCCACTGATCTGTTGTGCCCCAGGTGAATTATTTCAGCACCCGAAGACTGCATGATGCGTCGCATGATGTTAATGGCAGCATCATGCCCATCGAACAAAGATGCAGCTGTCACAATTCTTACCTTATTTTTAGGCTGATATATAGTTTGAGGAGTCATAATGTTGATTTATCTCACAGATTTAATGGATGAATGGATGTTGCAGGGCTAGTGGATTCACTTAATAAGGCAATTAATTCACTAATGATCATAGCCGTAGCTCCCCATACGATATTTCCTTGCACATCAAAATATGGTACATCTTTGACTGTTGTGTTCTGTTGAAGCAACATATCAGTGTGTTTTATATTATTGCTATCTAAAAAATGACGTATTGGAACCTCCAATACACCTTGAACTTCTTCGGGCTGTGGTTTAAATATTGGTCTTTCCGCAGTCCATGATACAATTGGGTGGACTAAGAAATTGGAAACCGGAATGTAAAGCGGAGTTAGCTGACCGAGACAGGATTGAGGACCAATTTCAAGACCAAGTTCTTCTTTTCCTTCTCTAAGCGCACAGACGATTATATTTTCGTCATCTGGATCCTTTTTTCCGCCTGGGAAACTAATTTGACCTGCATGCCTATCTTGGCTATTACGCGCGGTTCGCTGGATCAAAACGGTATGCCATTCTGATTCTATGGGATAAAAATGAACTAAAACACCCGCATGAAATGCATCTTTAGGGGTCGGCCACAACTTGCGTCTGTAGGCATGAGCCATCATGATCTGGGCAGACTCTCCAGGAAGGGGTTTTTGAAGCCTTGATTTTACGTATTGGGCGTCAAACATACATGCTCAAATTAAAGTGCCAAACTGGCTCGGAAAATTCGCATATACGTCCAATATTATCAACGCATTATTTATTGGCTTTCTGCAAATACAATTCCAATGCCATGCTCATACTGGGAACATCAGGAGTAGGGGCACTTATATTCACTATTAGTCCTCTTTCTTCTGCCGCAGCTTGTGTCATCTCTCCAAACACTGCAATCCGGGTATTGTTTTGTTTAAAATCAGGAAAGTTTTCGTATAGAGAAAGTATATCTACAGGGCTAAAAAACACCAATACATCATAAAATATGTCTCTTAAATCAGATAAGTCAGCACTTACAGAACGAAACATCATGGCTTCCTGATATTTGACACCTTTGCTATCTAAAAATTTGACAACATCCTGACTTCCAAGATTCGAACAGGGTAAAAGAAACTTCTCTTTATTGTGTTTTACAAAATAATTAGCGATATCTTCAAGGGATTTGTTGCCTGCAAACACTTTTCTTTTGCGAAACAGGATAAATTTTTGTAAATAATTGGCAACGGCCTCGGTCTTACAGAAATATTTCATATCGGGAGACACTCGAATACGCATTTCTTCACAAAGTCTGAAAAAATGCTCTATAGCACTTTTAGATGTGAAAATAATCGCTGTAAATTCATCCGGACGAATTCTGAACTTTCGGAACTCTTTTTCAGATAGACCCTCTACCTGGACAAATGGTCGAAAGTCAATTTGCAAGCCATACTTTTCCTGAATTTCGAAGTAAGGCGATCGTTGGGGTGGAGGCTGAGAAACCAGAATAGACTTGACTTCTTTAAACTCCTCTTTGCGAACTTCGCTCGTAACAGCCATCCCTATCGTTTTGGTTAGTAGTAATAGGCAACTCTCATTATGCCAACCTGTACAAACTAGCTAGTAATAGCACAGGTGCAATTTCGACGGCGCAAAGATAGATAAAAAAATGAAAAGCAATAGGTAGAACTTTGTTCAATGTAGCAATTGCTACTCGGAACTGCCTGAGGACCAATAATACAGCGAGCAATGCAATGCCTGAAATAGCAATTGTGGGCATCCAGGAAACAGGCCCAAAAGCCAGCATGGCAATAAAAGGAATTAATATTAAACCAGCAGCACCGTTAAATACAGATATGATAAAATTATACTCATCCATCAATTTGTCCATATTAAAAACCCAGCCCAAAAAACGCAATACTGTGTTTTTTAAAAAATATATAGAAAACAACACTAGGGAGCAGAAAATCCATAAGGCAAAGCCTTCTTCCCAATAATCTAATCTTAAATATCCTAAAATAAGATAAATAAACAGACCTCCAGACAAACAGAAAAAGCCATGAAACATCATCCGTTGAAAGACCATTTGACTATTTTGGGATCTGTATAGGATATTTAAATGATTGGTTCGACTAAGACTTTTGAATACTTGCCATATATATCCGCGATATAATGCCACCAACGCACTTGCACCTACCATTAACATGATGATCAATATAAAAAGCAAATCTGCATCAGTGCGAGCACTGCTATCCGTCTCTACAACAGGCTCCCAATCCAGTGAAGTCTGATCAGAGCGAGTCATATCGAAAGGATTCCCATCAGATAAAGCAGTATCCTCTGCCACAGCCTTTGGTCGCATAGCCATTAATGTATCTGGAGCCTCTGTAGGCAGGGTATCTGTATCAGCGATAACAGATAATATTGAGCCTTGTGCATGCGCTACGGAATGCATTGAGTCAACCCATTGTTGAGATCTGTTGCGTATATCGAATGGATTCCAAACTCCCGCCTGCCCTTGAAGATGGGTTTGAATCAATACCAAAAATAAAAAGAAGAATAATTGACTACGCTGCATTTTCCTGGAAGGATTTAACCTCAATTCATTCTATGTATTTGGCAAAATTACATTTTATCAAGTTGTATTCCAAAGTTTTGCGCACCGTAATATTACAATTTCAACGCTTTCTTTTGAACGTTCAAGTAAAATGTCACCTTAAGATGCCCATTCCAAACTAACATCCACGTCCCCTTTGGTTAATTCAATTTTATGGTGGGGCACAGAGAGTTTTATTCCATTGGCTCTGTATTTTTTGATGATGGATTCCAACACATCAGTTTGCAATTCAAAAGCTTCTGCACTATTGTTGGCCCATGCCCAAGCTCTAAGCCGGATAAAAAAATCACCAATGGACAATACCCTCACCGGAACAAGCGGAAGCCCTTCTGCCACCATTTCAGGCGTCCTGTTGTCAATAAAATATTTATGATTTTCTATTTCAATGGCTAACAAAGATTTGGCCAAATCTAAATCTGTATCCAATGCCACATTGATTTCCACCCACTTGCAAATCCTAATGTCCTCGATATCAGCATTTATGACTATTTCTTGGCTGATTACAGTATTAGGAATGATGATTCTTCTGTTTTCAAAATCACGAATTACCACATGACGCAGTGTGATATCCTCAACAATACCATGAAGGGTGTCTCGAATTTTTATCCGTTGATTTACTCTGAATGGCTTAAAAATAATGATGAATATACCTGAAACTATATTGGCGAGCGCTTGCTGTGAAGCCAAACCTACTGCTAGTGCAAGGACACCAGCACCCGCTAATAATGATTTTGCAACCGTTCGCAATGCGTGCGTTTCATATATAGCCCAACTAATGCCAATGATATATATGATAGCCGTACCAGCGTGAAGTAAAAATTTATAGCTTGTAGGATCATTGTGCATGATGGCTGTCGCCTTCTTAATGAAGCGGCTATAAAAATGCCGGAAAATCCACGCTGCTATAATGGTTAGAAACAAAATACCCAATATGAAAAAGATTCTCTCCATCCTTTCTAAAGGCGACAAAGAAGACGACTCACTGGCTGCCAAATAAAGTAATTGCATAATGCTTATAATTTAGCTCATTAATCCACTTCAGCTACGATCACATTTGATGTCTTTCCCAGTAGTTCTGATCCTCTATTTCTTCAATAATTTGAAGATAACTTGAGTACCTTTCTGTGCTGAATTCACCCGCCTCTAATGCCTCTTTTACTGCACATCCTGGTTCATTTCTATGGGTACAATTAGTAAACCGACAATTAGACGAGCGCTCGAAAAACTCTCTGAAATTGTGTACCACATCCAGCAATTCCATATTGTTGAACGAAAGGGTCTTTATGCCTGGTGTATCTATAATGTCTGCGTCAAAACTTAAATGATGCAACTCGGCAAACGTTGTTGTATGCTGACCTTTTCCTGAATAATCGGAAATTTCACCCGTTCTAAGCTCTAATCCAGGTTCCAAAGCATTGACAAGAGTAGATTTTCCTACACCTGACTGGCCAGCAATAAGACTTGTTTTACCTTTCATAAGCATTTTTAATGCATCTACCCCAACTCCGCTTGTGGCAGATACCAACATACAAGTATATCCTATTTTTTCATACACATCCTTTGTATGAAGATATATTTGCATAGCCTGCTCATCGTAAAGATCCGCTTTATTAAAAACAAGAATCGCCGGAATATCTCGGGGCTCAGTCATCAGCAAAAATCGATCTATGAATCCGAGTTTTAAGTCGGGCTCAACGATGGTTGCGACAATAATTGCTTGATCTATATTACTAGCCAGCAAATGCACCTCGTGCTTTTTTCGCGGCGATTGTCTTGCTATATAATTACGGCGGGGTAGCACTTTTTGGATTACCCACTCATTGTCTTTGAGCACAATGGAAACATAATCACCTACTGCTACTGGATTGGTGGTCCTCAAATCATCTTGCCTAACCTTCCCTACCAAGCGACACGTTATCAGATCACTACGACCCGAAACTTGAAGCTGATACCAACTACCTGTCGACCTTACCACTCTGCCAGTTTCCTCCGATTTCATAAAACAAAGTTGGTGAAAATATACCGTAAAATAAAAAATCCCGACTGTTGCCGGGATTTTTGTTGACCCATAAGGATTCGAACCTTAACAGACAGAACCAAAATCTGTAGTGCTACCGTTACACCATGGGTCAATTGCGGGGGCAAATTTACGCCCCTGACCCAAATTTACAAGGGAATGTAAGCAATTTTTTTTCAGAAAGGGGTAGGCTTTTTTAATGCAATCAAGTAAAGAAGCTAATTATCAGCTATTTACAAGCTGATATAAAGCTGGCAACTGCCTTCCAAGGCCATCATAATCGAGTCCATAGCCTACTACAAATTCATTTTCAATGACAAAAGCAACATAATCTACTTGCGCCGATACGACCATGGCATCAGGTTTATGAAGAAAGGTGACTACAGAGAGACTCTTGATTTGTTTTTGCTGAATGATTTCGCAAATTTGATGCATGGTTTTACCGGTGTCAACAATATCTTCGACTATCATCACATGCTTACCATCAAGATCTAAAACTTCTGGATTGTCAATCTGAACTATTCCAGTACTTTTTGTGCCGGAATAAGAATGAATACGCAAAAATCTACAATCCACAGAAAAACTAAGTTCGCGAAGAAGGTCAGCTGTGAAAATAAAGGCACCATTGAGTACACTGACTACTACAACGTCCTGATCTTTGAATTTCTCATTAAGAATTTGACCCAATTGCTTGATTCGTTGAGCGATTTCTTCGGGCGTAAGCAATAACTTGAACTTCAGATCTTTGATTTGAACAATATCAGTTGTGTACATGGAAAAGAAAAATTTAAGGAGTAGAAAGACCGTATTTGTCCACCAGATAAACCAAAGCTGCAATCGCAGCTGTGCCTAGCTTCAATTCGCGTGGATTCACTGACTCATATACATCAGTTGGCGCGTGATGAAAATCAAAATACCGCTGACTATCAGGAATAAAGCCTCCCAAAAGGGTAGCATACGGCTGAAGTGGCTTGATATCTGCACCGCTTCCTCCAGGATCTATACTTAACCCATAAGGACTTAGCAGATCAGACCATCCACCTATTTTTTTTAATGCAGGCAAAAAACCGGGTGCATCACCTTCAAAAGTAAATCCTCTTGGCGTAAAGCCACCTCGATCAGATTCTACAGCTAGCAGATGCTTTTGACCTTTTTCTCGAGCCGCAGCTGCATAATGAGCCCCACCACGAAGCCCGTTTTCTTCATTTGAAAAGAGCACACACCGAAGTGTGCGTTTAGGCTTGTATCCTATTTTTAAAAAAGTCTCTAATACGTCCATGGCATGTACACAACCAGTGCCATCATCATGCGCTCCCTCTCCTTGGTCCCACGAATCTAAGTGGCCACCAAATAAAATAATCTCATCTGGAAAATCGGTTCCTCTGATCTCCCCAATTACATTATGTGACATTTTTTCAGGTGAAAATGATCCCTCACAATATACCCATACAGTGACAGAACCCAAATTGATTGCTTGTTCTAATCGGTCAGCAGACTTCATTCCTATTGCCATAGCTGGAATAGTCCTTACCCCCTGTTCATAAAAAGTACTGCCCGTGTGAGGGTTATCGTCGTTTGCGGTAGTAACAGAGCGGACAAGACAAGCCACCGCACCCATTTCAGCAGCCAATTTGGGACCACTATATCGCTGATCCACAGTTCGGCCATAGGCGTTAAAAGTGTTTATAATTTCCGCTGGCATACGTCTGTTAAAAAATACTATTTTGCCTTTTACATAGCTTTTATCCATTTTTTCCAGCTCGTCTAAAGAATGTACCATCAATATTTCTGCTGAGATTCCGTTGGAAGGGGTAGAAACGGTATTGCCTAAAGCCAGTGAATTCAGCTCAAAGCTGCCAGCCTTAGAAGTTACTACACTAACTTTTGACGGTTGGCCTCTTCGCCAATGTGGAACCATAAAATCTTGCAAATAGACACTATCTGCACCTATGGAATCAAGAACCTGAACAGTATACTCAACCGCAGCTCTGTAAGCAGGAGTGCCGCTAAGCCTGTGGCCTACTTCTTTGCATAAGTATTTTAACCATTCATCTGCATTACTGTGGATTAAAACATGGCGGTAAATACTATCTAGGGCCAATGTGTCGTTTTCCCATACCGATTGCGCTGACGCAAACCCAGGCAATGTTACAGCTAAAACAATTATAAAACACCTGAATTTCTTTAATATAAACATGGTTTTATTTGTTAATATATATTCTCATCCAACTAAAATGAATTATTTTTGCGATTATAAAGCATGAAACAAAGAAAAGAAATGATTGGCATTTGGGCCAAAATTTGGGTCATTATATTGGTTGTTGTACAAATTAGTACTGCACAGCGATTGGCCAGCGATGACCGAGTTAAAGAAATATATGCGCTTATAGAAAGTGATACCGCCAAATGGGTATATGGGGCTGGTGCTGGGCTGGATATGCGTAGCTTACTGCTTATCAATCCACGCGTGGGAACTGGACGCAGTCAGATTGGCTTTGGGGTTTTATTAGGAGGATTGGCCAAATATCACCACAATAAATGGCGCTGGCAGAACAATGGTTCTATACAACTTGCAGCGCAAAAATTAGGTTTGGGTGGCGAAGAACCCTGGCAAAAGAATATGGATATACTTCGATTTAGCTCCAAACTATCCTATGACTTTGGCACTGAAAAATGGTCATCCGCTGTAGACTTTACTTTTCAAAGTATTTTATTGCCTACTTACCGTAATAGCTTCTTGCGAAAACAATTACCCACGGATAATCTCACCGCGACCTTTTTTTCACCCGCATTCATGAATTTTTCTCCGGGCTTGGGCTACAAACCTAATGCGAACTATCATTTTTTAGCTGCTCCCTTTTCGTTTAAAGGAGTGTTTGTCCTAAACCAACGAGTCGCCAATTTAAATATTTATGGAACCGGACCTGTATTAAATGAGGAAGGAGACACCATCCGATTTAGCAAATCAGATCTTAGGATGGGCTTCTTTTTGAGGGCTAATTATTCAAAAAAGTATTTGAAAGATCAAATCCAGATAAATACCAGTATTGATTTGTTCTCAAACTACCTTCGAAATCCACAAAATCTAGATGTGTTATGGAAAGCAGATATAGGCTATAGGGTCTGGAAAAATCTATATCTAAATTTAAACACAGAGCTTTTTTATGATGACAATGTATTAGTTCAAATTGATAGAGATGGAAACTTGGGCTTGAGGGCATCCTTCACCTCTGCCTTATATGTCAAGTACAATTACCTTTTTTAATTCCTGACATTACACTTTGAAAATTTACCCGAAAAGTGAATCGAGTGAATTTTCCCAAAACTAATTAATATTATTTTTAATATATAGTTGCTTTGTTTTTAAAAAAGCGTTTTACATTTGCTGTATTATCGTCTTTTAAACACTATCCATATAATCATGAGTACAGGAGATACTTTTAGAGTAGAAGGCTCAAGAAAACTGAGCGGTTCCATTGAGCCACAAGGGGCTAAAAATGAGGCCTTACAGGTGCTATGCGCCGTGATGCTAACCCCTGAAAAGGTAACTATTAGCAATGTGCCTGAGATACTGGACGTGATGTTGCTCATAGATCTATTGAAAGGTCTGGGAGTCAAAGTGGAAAATCCATCGTCGAACACTTATTCATTCCAGGCTGACGAGATTGACCTGGAATTTTGGTCCAGCGAAGAGTATTTGTTGAAGGCGAAAAAAATCAGAGGATCTGTAATGCTACTTGGGGCCATGTTAGGCCGATGGGGTAAAGCCTTCATTCCCCGACCTGGAGGTGATAAAATTGGTAGAAGAAGGCTTGACACACATTTTCTTGGTTTTGAAAGCATGGGAGCATCATTTCAGTATGATTCGACCAATGGCAATTTTTATATAGACGGTACCGGAATGCAAGGCCAATACATCCTTATGGATGAAATATCTGTAACGGGTACTGCAAATATAGTCATGGCGGCAGCCCTTACAAAAGGAGTCACTACCATCTATAACGCAGCCTGCGAACCGTATGTACAGCAGTTATGCAAAATGCTTAATTCTATGGGGGCCAGAATCCAGGGTATTGGATCAAATTTACTTACCATTGAAGGTGTAGAGTATTTGGGTGGCACTCATCACCGATGCCTGCCGGACATGATAGAAATTGGTAGTTTCATAGGATTGGCTGCTATGACTGGATCAGAAATTACCATCACCCATGCAAGACCTGATCAATTGGGCAATATTCTGCCAACATTTACACGTATGGGTGTCGAGTTTCATCTAAAAGGAGATGATATTTACATTCCGGCACAAGACAGTTATGCCATTCAGAATTTTATTGATGGTTCGATTTTGACCGTATACGACGCCCCATGGCCGGGATTTACCCCCGACCTGATGAGTATTATTGTTGTATTAGCTACACAGGCACAAGGTTCGGTACTCATTCATCAAAAAATGTTTGAAAGCCGGTTGTTTTTTGTAGATAAACTTATCGATATGGGCGCTCAGATCATTTTATGTGATCCTCATCGCGCTACCGTTATTGGTCTTAACAAGGTACAACAGTTAAGGGGTATAGAAATGACTTCGCCTGACATCAGAGCAGGTGTAGCCTTATTAATAGCAGCCCTTTCCGCTAAAGGTACAAGTTTAATACACAATGTACATCAGATAGACAGAGGCTACCAGTATATTGACAAGCGTCTAAATGCATTGGGTGCGCATATAGAACGGATATAAATAATATTTAAAAACGCACCACAGTGGCACCCCATCCATATCTGGGGTGAAATTCATTGGCAAAATATTCTATCTCAGGATGCTGGGCTAGCATCTCGTGCAAGCGCATTCGCAACGCCCCTTCTCCGATACCATGAATGAGATATATCTCCTTCATTCCGGCCATAAATGCCTTATTTAGGTAACGCTCTGCTTCTTGAATTTGAAATAAGACAATGGGAGTCCCTCCGGGATTCAGGCCTTCTTGCATCAAGCTCTCTAAATGAAGATCCTTAGACCTAGGTAAGGCCAAATTATTTATAAAATTTTGTGTATTAGACTGATAATTAGCCTTGTGCACATGAGGGTTTACAATTTTTTTTACTTTAGTTTTTCCAACTTTAATTTGTAATGATCTTTGCACAAACATTAATTCCCAACGCATCCAACCATTCTCAGTTTCGCCAAATAATAGCCGCTGAACAGAAAATCGAAGTTTTACGGGATCCCAAAGCAGATCTTTGTCTGTATTTCTTTGAACCAATAGATGGGTTTTAGAGCTTAAATCAGACTTGGTCAAGCAGCCTGTTTGAATAGTTGCACCTTCATCCAAAAAAAGAGCATGCTCAATTCCATATTCTCCGTGTATACACCATTTAAACCTCAAATCTATCCCTTCATGCATACCATTGCACCAGTAAACATAGAAATTATAGTCATCGTGTGCTAAATTTTCCCGATATAAAAACAATTCAATTTTGTCCTTTGTAGGATGGAGAGTCCAGTGCTGATTTTGCTCTGCCTTCATTGGAATTGGAGATGCCAAGTCGCTTTGATCTTGATGCAAAATTGGCTTAAGTTCGTCTTCATGTACCAAAATTTCACCCATATCTGGTTCCAGTACGTATACATAATGCTCCAATTCAGCGTACTTAACAAATACTACTTTCTCACCAGTATCTTCTAGCAACAATTCCTGACCAACAACTAATGGTTTACTCATTAAATAAATCGTTTTTGCACAAAAGTCATTTAACAAATGTACGCTTACCATAAGCGTTTCATTTATTTACTTGAATTCGATTTAAACAACAGCAAACAAATTTTATAAGTTCTGAACCATTTAAAAAATGGGTTTGGCAGCTAATGTTTCTCCACAAAATAAAGCCGCGAAAAAATCGTATCTTTGGGTAATTATTACTAATCTAATGCTATGTCACTGTCTCTACATCTGAAAAAAAGCCTTGTATTTTTTGATATAGAGGCCACGGGATTAAATGTCTTGAGAGACCGTATTGTGCAAATAGCTCTCATCAAATATGATAAGGACAAAAATGAGCCTACGACTTTTACCACTCTTGTCAACCCTGGTATTCCTATCTCGCAGGAGGCAATGTCTGTTCATGGTATCACACCGGAAAAAGTAAAAAATGCGCCTTTATTTGCACAAATTGCAGACAAGCTAATGACATTTATTGGAGATTCTGACTTGGCAGGATATAATTCAAACCGATTTGACATACCTATGCTTATGGAGGAGTTTGGAAGAGTGGGACTAGAATTTAGTATTGAGCGCAGGGCGCTGTTGGATGTACAGCAGATATTTTATAAAATGGAACCTCGCACACTCAAGGCAGCTTATCGATTTTACTGCGGAGCAGACATGGTCAATGCTCATGATGCATTGGCCGATGTAGAAGCAACCATAGCGGTTTTGGAAGGACAGCTGCACAAATATAAAAACACTGATTTTGAAGATTCGGAAGGCAAAATTGTGCCCTCACCCATCATACCGGATGTGCAGGCGTTATATAGGTTTACGAACGACCAACCCGTTATTGATGTAACACAAAAGTTGAAATTAAATGCTGATGGTAAAATCATTTTTAATTTCGGAAAATATGATGGACAGGAAGTTGCTGAGGTTTTGGCCAAGGATAAAAACTACTACCACTGGATACAGGAGAAGGAATTTTCTCAACAAGTAAAACAGTTGGTCAAAAAAATAATGAAAGAAAATGAAAAGAATCTGGCTGATTCTTAGTGTAATTGGGCTGCTTCAAGGTTGTATAAGGCCGGTAGAAGGCTGCCTAGATACTTCCGCCACCAACTACAATGTGATGGCAGACAATAACTGCTGCTGTACCTACCCATCGTTGCAGTTCAATTTGCAATATCAGGCAGGAAACACCCCATTTAACCCAAATACAATTCACATAGATGCCGCAGGGAATGAGTACCGAATCGCGCGTATCGCATTTTATCTTTCTGAGATAGGACTGATCAAAAATGGCAGCCATATTATAGCCAAAGACTCCATTTGGATATATGAAGGAGCAACTGGTCAGACCGACTCTTTTTTGACCCAAAAAAATATACGTTTAATTAATAGAACTGGTTTTACTATCAACACCGGCACTTTTGTTGAACAGGGGGAATTTACGCACCTAAGATTTCGTTTTGGATTGCCGGAGGAAATGAACAACAATAAATATTCAGTATATCGCAGAGGTCATCCGTTAGCCATCCAAATTGACAGTATGCACACATTTGACATGAATGAGGGCTATTTGTTTTTAAAAATCGAAACTGAACAAGTAAATACTGGACAGCGACGCGAGCATATATTATTTGGGAAGGATAACAGTATTTGGCTCAACCTGCCTTTTTCATTTAACTCCAGGATCGGAGAGGATAGCAAAGTGCCGTTAATTATCGATGTGATATCATTTTTAGACGGGGTCGACATAGTTCAAAACTCAGACGAAGAAATAAGCTTAATGCTTAAGGAAAATATCTTTAAAGCCTTAAAAATTTGACTTCAATTTACAATGATATTTACGACCATTATGTAGATCTATCAAAGCACTAGTGTCAAACAAATTTTTCAATACAGATAGATTAATAATTACCGAACTTACCTTGGAAGACCGGCAGGCATTTCACAAACTGCAATCTGACCCCAAAGTATTTGCATATTTGTAAAAAAAACCTCAAGATATCTTGGAAGAAAACGATAAGGAGCTCTTATCCATAATAGAGCTATATAAACAGATTCAAGAGCCACGCTTAATCATGGCTGTAAGAGAAAAAAAGGATCAAAAATTTATAGGAACCTGCGCTTTATATGCCAACAATGAAGGAAATATGGAGCTTGGGTACAGATTGCTTCCCGAGCGTTGGGGTGAGGGTATTGCAAGTGAATTGATAAAAGGTCTTATTACATTTGGCTTTAAAAAATTTGAGACAGATTTTCTTTGCGCTTATGTTTTTGACGACCATAAGGCATCTATTCGCGTATTGGAAGTTGGTGGAATGGAACTAAAAAGAGTTTTTTACAATGAAGTACACCAAAAGCTTGATCGTTATTACACAATCATGAAAAGAAAATAGAAACAAAAATTGTTATCAAAATCACAAGATGCAACTGGAAGCCTGATTACCAACATTTTTACTGCAATAGATACCAACCAAATTCGTTATTTTCAAGTTTAACGATATGAAATTTAGACTTTTCAGTAAGCAAGGAATTTACAGTAAAGCAAATATAACGTCCTTATAGTTTAAATGATAATTTCTGATTATATATAAAGAATACACTAACTTTGCGGTGCCTGTTCAAGGAGGCATTTTTGAGTTAAAAAGCACTACAAATCGCTCTATGAGATCTACTACCCAAAAAATTGCATCTACCATAGTTGTTGTCATGTTTTTTGTAGCTTCCATAAGTGCTCAGACACCTATGGAAATAACCGTCAGAGAGGGTCTGGGAAATTTGCGCGGTTGCAATGATCAGTTTGCAGGTTCTTGGAGGAGAGGCTCTTTTACGGGAAATAGCAACGATGTACAACAACAAACGATGTTCTTGTGTATGGGAGACCAGCTCCAGATATTGGGTAATAACGATGCTGACTTAAGTGGCGACCCGGTACCAGCGACTCGTCCCGGTGTTGGCTACGCATTTTACGAATGCCTGCCGGGCATTCCAGGGCCAGATATTGCGACCATTATTACAGATCCATGCGTAGCTACCGCCCCTCCGCCGGCACCAGCACCGACATATGGGATCTATATAGATGCCCAAAATGGTGCTTACAATGGTGATCGTCTTTTCACAAATACGGGTTCTTTGCAAACATTTTTTAACAATGGCGATCCAGTTTCTCTATGGTTTACCCCCATTACTTTAGACGATTTCGATGGAAGAGCATATGAAAATAATGGCCCGTGTGTTAACAGCAATATATTTGTAGCTTTCAATATTGTGTATCTTAATGCAATAGAAATAGTTGATTTTACTGCAGCAGGAGCCAATCCGTTAGAAGGCAGTGTAAGAATAAAGGGAGGTTTGCCCCAATGGGCTACTACCGGAGTGGGAAGATTTTATAATAATATTGTCGTAGAACTTGTTACCAATCCATCCATTAAAGGTGTCATTACAAGTGGTTCAAATGTGGCACATGATGACATTATTAATTTTGTGGTCCCACAACCTGGCAATTATCGCATTCGCGTGACAGATGGGAAAGCATGTCCGGGTGAATTGGTAGTAACACTACCCCAAAATGACGTTGAAATCATCCTTGGTCAGCAAGAAGTGAGTCCTGGAATGACTGTTTGTGTTCCGATTACAGTGAACAACTTCCGCAATGTTCTAGGTTTTCAATTCGCCGTCACATGGGACCCAACCATCATCCGATACAACCAGCACATCATACCCAACCCTGCTCCTATCGACAATATGGTAATCAACCCCAATGGTCCTAACGGTGAATTGAGGGTAATATGGGACAACCCAGCTGGTGTGAGTCTTCCTGACGGGACCGTACTTTTTGAAATTTGTTTTGAAGCAATAGGCAACCCAGGTGACAGTTCATACCTAAGCATAACCAATAGACCTATCCCTTTTGAAGTGATCGCCAATGATGTAGTAGCTAACACCATCATAAAAGGCGGTGGTGTGAAAATCAGGATACCGCAAAACTTAACGGTTTATGGGCGGAGCTGCAGCACTACAGGTGCTTCAGGATCCATTACTTTTTCTGCGGTGGGAGGAACCCCTCCGTATAGTTACAATTTTGAAAAATCAGATGGAACGATTACCAGGATGGGTACTATTACTAACCCAAGTGATTTGATTACCCAGCAAAATTTGACACCCGGCGCCTATTTTATCGAAGTAAGGGATGCTAATAACAATGTGGTTTCTATTACTATCAATGTAGCAAACAGTGAACCATTATTTATCAGTTTAAATTCAATCAACCCTCGTTGCTTTGAAGAGTCCAATGGCAGGGTAGAAATCAACTCAGTAGGAGGAGGCGCTACACCATATACCTTTAAGTGGTCTATAGGACAGTTTGGGGGGAATGATATCAGGCAATTGCCTGCAGGAAGTTATGGTGTAACGGTAATTGACGACAATGGATGTACTGCAGCAGCGAGCACCACACTAGGCGTAACTAGAGTGACGGCGACTTTTAATACTACGCGACCAACTTGTTCGGGTAAGGCTGATGGACAGATTCAAGCAATCCCTGCAGGCGGCACTCCAGGGTCACCCGCTTACAGGTATTTGTGGAGTAATTTTACCACAAACCAAACTTTATCCAATGTTAGTCCTGGTTGTTACAGGGTTACTATTACAGATGGAAATAATTGTAGTTTTGAAGACCAGGTTTGTTTGGATCCCATAAAAACATTGGACCTAGATATTACCACACAGTCTCCCACTTGCCATAAGGATCTCGATGGACGTATCGAAGCACGCGCTTTTCAAAATGGAGGCACTGATTTTCCACCATACATATTCCAGTGGTCAGAGGGTACAGTGGTCAACAATCCACCAGACAGATCGACCATATCGGGTCTGGCAGGAGATCGCAATTATTCTGTTACAGTGACAGACCAGGATGGATGTGTTATCAGCCGCAGCATTTCACTTATTGAAAGGCCCCCTTTAAGCTTGTTTTTAATCGATAAGAAAGAAGTTAGTTGCGGGGGTAATGGTATGGATGGAGAAATACAAGTAGTGGGCAGTGGAGGTACATTTGTGTATAATTATCGATGGAATACTGGATCTACATCGGGTAGCCTTTCTAATCTTACGCCAGGTATTTATAGTGTTACTATTACGGATTCAAACGGCTGTAGTGTTACTGCAAGCTATGAAATTGCTTTGCAAGGACCCGACTTAACAATGAGTTCAGTGCCTGTATCATGCCCAGGAGGATCCGATGGCTCTGCAAATGTTTCCTTTTCTTTCCCAGGAAATACAAGAATCCGCTGGAGTAACGGATCCACTACCAATTCTATCAATAATCTTAATGCCGGTTGGTATTATGTTACAGTTACAGCTAGTATTAATGGAATAGATTGCGACCAGATAGACTCGATTCTGGTAACGCAACCTCTTCCTTTGACCGTAGTTGAAAATCTCACTCCGCCAACCTGCCCAGGTGGTACGGATGGAATAATTGAACTTGTTGTTTCCGGAGGCACAGGAACATACACTTTCCAATGGGCACATACACCATTGACCAATAGTCGTCTTACCAACCAAAGAGGCGGACAAACTTACACAGTAACCATTCGCGATGGCAGCATTTGTCCGCCATTAATATACTCATTTACCATGCCCACGAGAGAATTTATTCGTTTCCGTTTCTCTCAACTCACAGGAGTTTCCTGCCCCACCAGCAGTTGTGATGGATCAGTCTTTCTAGAGTTATCTGAAGGAGCTGTTCCCGGAGGAAACTTCAGGGTAGAATGGGGAAATGGTAGGCTTGAAGACAATGTGACCTCACTTACCCTTGATGGATTATGTGCAGGAAATAACATTATCACCGTGACAGATGACAATGGGTGCGTTCAAACCAATATCGTTAATGTACCTGGTCCTGTTCCCGTGGAAATAGATCCAAATAATACCACTATTATAGATGTAACCTGTAATGGAGACACAAATGGGAGTGTTACTATTTCTGCAAAAGGAGGTACGGGACCTTATAACTATTTTTGGCCTCAACAAAATGTCACTGGATCAACAATTAATAATTTATCGCCAGGAAATATTCCCGTTCAAATTACAGATGCACGAAATTGCAGATTAGACACATTTATTGTGATTAATGAGCCCCCTTTATTAATAGTACAGGTAGATCCGACTTTAATAAGCAACATTGGTTGCTCCGGTATTAACGACGGACAAATAGGCGTCATAGTAGAAGGTGGTAATACTGGAGCTAAAAACTACAAATGGTCACATGGAGGATCTGATGGTCCAATAGCCAGTGGACTTGCCCCAGGAACTTATACGGTAACCGTTACAGATAGTAAAGGCTGCTTGGCTACTGCATCCTATACACTTTCTGAACCTGAACCTATTGTAGCCGTGATACCCACACCCGATGAACCTGCTTGCTTTGGCCAAACCACTTTCCTCAGTGTAAGTAGTGCCACCGGAGGTTCAGGCCGAGGTTATACATTCAGTGTAGATAATGGACCTGTAACACCTATAGGTGGAAGCATACCTGTACTTGCCGGGATTAGGCAAATCGTTGTTTTTGACGATAAAGGGTGCAGTTTCCAAACGTCCATAACCATCAGACAACCCGATCCAGTTGAGGTGATACTTCCTGAAGTCATAGAAATCGACTTGGGCGATACCATCAATCTCGACCCAGAGGTAATATCTGCATTGAATATAAATAGTTATGACTGGACTAATGGCAATTCCTTATCCTGCTCAAATTGCCTAAACCCAGCTGCCTTTCCGTCCAATTCGACAAATTATCGACTTTTGGTAACTGATGCAAATGGTTGCACTGCCAGTGGCACCGTAAGGGTCCAAGTCAACAAGAGAAGATATGTGTTTATACCTGACGCTTTTACACCAAACGGGGATGGACTCAATGATATATTTTCAATTTTCACCGGCAAAGGAGTAGCAGAAATAGAATCTTTCCGAATCTACAATCGCTGGGGAGCACTTTTATATCAACAAGATTTTATTGCACCTGAATTAAGCGCAGAAACGGGTTGGGATGGTCGCTTCAATGGTGAAATGATGGATATGGGTATATTTATTTATACTGCCAGCATCAGGTTTCAAGATGGTACAGTATTACTATACCGCGGGGAGGTTACGCTGATTCGCTGAGAAAAACCATCGCATTTTGTGCTTTAATTTATAAGTGGTATTTTGCCATCAAAAGCAAGATTCCATGCACGTAGTCATTATTGGCAATGGAATATCCGGTGTCACCTGTGCTCGGTATATTCGAAAAAACAGTGATGCCAACATTACAATAATATCCGGAGAATCCCTGGACTTTTTCTCTCGACCGGCACTCATGTATCTATACATGGGCTGCATGAAATTTGAAAACATATTGCCCTACCCTCCTGAGTTCTGGAAAAAAAATAGAATTAATAGGCTAAAAGATTGGGTATCTGATATTGATGTAAATCAAAAAAAAGTCACCTTAAAGTCTGGTGAATATTTAAGTTGGGACAAGCTTGTAATTGCCACTGGTAGTATACCAGCAAGACTTCAGGTTCCTGGAGAGGATTTACATGGCGTTCAGGGCTTTTATCATTTGGATGATCTTCGAAAACTTGAAACCATTACCCCAAACATTGAGAAAGCCTTAGTAATTGGTGGGGGGCTAATTGGTGTAGAATTGGCAGAAATGTTGACCTATAGGGAAAAAGAAGTACACTTCATTATTCGGGAAAAAAGCTATTTTGATCATACATTGCCCAAAATTGAAAGCGAGTTATTACACAAGCACATATTATCGAAAGGGGTAAAAATACATACTGAAACTACCATTACCGAATTTAAGGGAGATACTCAAAACAGGTTAACTAAAGCAAGATCAGCAAACGGCAATGAATTTACCACTGGTTTTGCAGGGGTGTGCATTGGAGTAAAACCTTATATTGAGTGGTTAAAACACCTGCCATTGTACCACCCAGAAGGAATACAGGTAAATTCTTTTTTCGAGACAAAATTAAAAGACATTTATGCCATCGGTGATTGCGCGTATATGTCAAACCCGCCATCTGGTCATAAAGCCAGAGAAACAATGTGGTATACCGGAAAACTGCAAGGCATGCAGGCAGCCTCTTCTATTTTAGAAAAACCAACACCTTACCAAGTACCTGTATGGTTCAATTCAGCCAAGTTTTTTGATATTGAATATCAAGTTTATGGCCATGTGCCTGTTAATATTGATAAAAATATGGAATGTGACTCAGAAATTTGGAAAGACCCCAAAGGAGATAGAATGATTAGATTGGTTTGGAACAAAGAAGATAAAAATATAATTGGGATGCACGGTTTAGGGATTCGGCTCCGACAAGAGCTTATAAGCAGTTGGATAAGTTCCAAAAAAACTAAAGACCAAGTGCTCCCGAACTTGAAAGAGGCTATTTTTGACTCTGAATTTTCCAAAAAAATTTTGTAATTGAATTAACATGCCTCAAAACCTGAATCCAAGTCTTAGTCTGAGAGACATGGCTATTGAAATAAGGCCAACATTGCCCTTATTGTTGATAACATTAGGTTTTGTATTAGGAATTTCAGGAAGCATCATCAACAACCATCAAGTAATCTTCTTCATAGGCGGGGTAGGTTCAATATCCCTTGGGAGCATTTGGCATACAATTTTAAAATATGGTAAACAGACCAGCAAATTTTCAGTTGCTGGGACTTTTGACCATTCTCTTCAGAATAGAGGCTGGGTTTCAATAATTTTAGGCATTATTATTAGCTTATTTTATACGCTATTATACTGGTATCCATCCTCTCTAGGGTATTCATCAATGGGCAATGATGGTTTTATATCTTTATTTGATCCGTTGAGCCTTTGGATGAAGCAAAAACCGGCCACACAATGGTTTGCTTATGGATTTTTATACACCATGGCAGTATTGTTGCTGGGTTTTAAGTTTATATATAAATACAGAGGAAACCGATACCAATTATTACGAACGCTCTCGGTCATGTTTTTTCAATTGGCATTTGCCTTTTTAATCCCTGAATGGATGCAGCGACTCAATTTGCCGTACCAGGATTTGAAAAATATGTGGCCGCTACAGCATTACTTTTTTGAAGAATGGAGTATCAATCAACTTCTGAATTCAGGCAATCCTGGTATTTGGCTGTTAATTTGGGGTTTGTTGCTTATTTTTATTGTCTCACCCATTCTGACCTATTTTTATGGTAAAAGGTGGTATTGCAGTTGGGTGTGCGGTTGCGGTGGCCTTGCAGAAACAGCAGGAGATCCATTCAGACATCTCTCAGATAAAAGCCTAAACGCATGGAAAATTGAAAGATGGCTAGTGCACAGTGTTTTGGTTTGGGTGGTATTATTGACATTTGGCGTGATATATGCTTATTTGCCCAGAGGAATAGATTTTTGGCTTAATAAACAGACTTTGTCTGCTGGCATCAGTTTTCTGAGCTTAACCGGAATTTTTATTCTTATACGTAAGCAAAATAAGTGGTTTACCTCTCAAAATAGAATAGCTTTTTATATTGGACTTGCCGTACTGTCTCTATTAACCATTTTAAGTGTGACTGCTTTTGGGTTTGATAGAGAAAACTTTTTATTTATTTCATCATATCCTCTCAGTAAATGGTATGGTTTCTTTATTGGGGCGCTATTTAGTGGTGTTATAGGTGTAGGCTTTTATCCACTTTTTGGAAGCAGGGTGTGGTGTCGTTTTGGGTGCCCGATGGCTGCAATTCTTGGGCTACAACAAAAATGGTTTTCCCGCTTTCGTATTTCAACTAATGGTGCACAATGTATTAGTTGTGGGCAATGCAGTACTTACTGTGAAATGGGAATTGACGTAAAAGCCTATGCGCAACAGGGTCAAGATATAATCCGAGCTAGCTGCGTAGGCTGTGGCATTTGTGCTGCAGTGTGTCCACGAGGTGTACTAAAACTAGAAAACGATTCTTTACACACAAAAGGGAACAGAGATACGGATTGGTATTTGAAAAACAATCTATTTCAATGAATTTTGCTGAACCAACTTTATTCTTCTTTTATTTCTTGGCTCTGATTGTTTACGGCCTGGCTATGAGTTTCATATTTGCTTACGGCATAGTGCAGTTACAATTATTCTGGAGTTATATAAGAAAACGTAACTTAATTGCCTCACCAACAGGATTCGAACCCAGAATTACTATTCAGCTGCCAATATATAATGAGGGCCTTATTACATGCAGACTTATTGACGCAGTCTGTCAGTTAAATTATCCCAAAGATTTATTGGAAATCCAAGTTTTAGACGATAGTACAGATGATAGTTTGAATACCACCTTGGATAGGGTAATTTACTGGCAAAACAGAGGTATACAAATTAAACATCTTCACCGCAAAATTCGTGCGGGATTCAAAGCAGGCGCTTTGAAAGAAGGCCTGAGTCAGTGTCAAGGCGATTTTATAGCCATTTTTGATGCCGATTTTATTCCTACACCTGATTTTCTTGAAAAATGCATCCCTCATTTTCTGGATAGTAGCACCGCTGTGGTACAAACACGTTGGGAACACATCAATCGCAATGAATCCATTCTTACACAAGTGCAGGCTATGGCCTTAGATATGCATTTTAGTATTGAACAGAGTGGGCGAGAAAAAATGGGTGTTTTTCTCAATTTTAATGGTACAGCGGGAATATGGCGCAAATCCGCCATTGTTGATGCTGGTGACTGGGAGGCAGATACGCTTACCGAAGATTTAGATTTGAGTTATCGGGTTCAAATGAAAGGCTGGAAAATTAAATATTTAGAAAATGTTGCCTCTCCTGCAGAGTTGCCATCATACATGAGTGCTATCAAATCGCAACAACACCGATGGAATAAAGGCGGTGCGCAGGTAGCGAGAAAGCATCTATTGCGAATTATTGGTAGTGCTTTACCTTTGAAAATAAAAATTCATGCCGCCTTTCATTTATTAAATTCCACTGTATTCCTGGCATTGTTAATGACTTCAATCGCCAGCATTATCATCAATTCCTGTTTTGATCTCTGGCCCTTGGCAGAATCCTTGACATATGTTTCATCGATTTTTTTTATTGCTTTAGTGGCACTTGCGTTGAATTTTTTTATGGCCTATCACAAATTCTCCGACAAACCTTTAGTATTGTTTCCTTTCTATTTTATTGCATTTTTAATAATAGCTATGGGTTTAAGCATACATAATGCACGTGCGGTAATTGGTGGTTTGCTTGGAAAATCATCCGATTTTATAAGGACCCCAAAAGTAGGTGATCGATCAAATAGACTAAAAGCACTGGTATATCTGCGACAGCAACGCAATGACCGCTATGTCACAGAGGCACTCGCAGGAATCTTTTTTTTGATCGTTTTTTTGATAGATATTTACTTTGGTTGGTTTATGTTCTCTTACTTTCATGGCATGCTTTTTTTAGGATTTAGTGCAATCGCACTTGTCGGTATTTTTCATAACTTCAAATTGAGCAGGACAGTATCTCGCGGATGGCAATGAGAAATAAGTGAGTTAGCGAATTAAATTGAAGATAATATTGTTAATTAGTTAAATGTACCATGCCCATGCCATTTGACCTGAAATCAATATTAGCTTTGCAATTAATTCTCATGATATCAACAATTTCCTCCGAGGCACAGACACCTGCATTAGAAACTGTGTCCTTTGTCAATTTAGAAAAATATGCTGGCAAATGGTTTGAAATCGCATCATTTCCCCAGCGATTTCAAATGGGATGCCATTGCACTACTGCAACTTATACCATCCATGAGAAAGGACACGTTGTGGTAGAGAACCGATGTAGAAAAAATTCGACCACCGGAAGAATATCCTATATAAAAGGCAAGGCATTTGTGGAACCAAATTCTGGAAATGCCAAACTCAAGGTACAGTTTTTCTGGCCATTCAGGGGAAAGTACTGGATCATAGATCTAGCAGACGATTACAGCTATGCTGTCGTTGGCCACCCAAACCGACAATATCTTTGGATTTTGTATAGAACCCCAAAAATGGAATCTGACCTTTATAATCAAATCCTGCAACGACTAGAAAACAAAGGCTTTAAGACATCGATGCTTGTAAAAACGGATCAAAATTGCCAATAAGAAAAGAGCATTCAATATTGCTTTTTTTTTAAATTAATAACTTGAAGTATATCGTTAGTGAAATCTGTAATAGTTATTAAGAGAATAATACTTTCCTGAATCTAATTGAGCTGAGGTGCTTTAGTTGGTATCCCGACGATTCCGAACCTAAAGTTAACTGAATATAATCAAATTAATATTTAGCCTTATTGGCATATGCTACCAGGGAGAGCATGACAGGAACTTCTACAAGTACACCTACCACAGTAACAAGAGCCGCAGGTGATCCTAATCCAAACAAAGCGATGGCTACAGCTACGGCCAATTCAAAAAAATTGCTCGAGCCGATCATAGCAGCAGGTGCACATATTGCATGGTTCAGGTTCATTTTCCTTCCCGTGAACCAAGTAATAAAGAAGATTAGATAGGTTTGTAAAAGAAGGGGGATAGAAATTAAAATAATCATGAACGGATTATTCAGAATAGTTTGCCCCTGATATGCAAATAATAGCAAAAGGGTAATAAGAAGTGCTGCTATAGAAACTGGCCTCAAAGCAGTTAAAAAGCGCTCCTTGAACCATTGCTCCCCAAAACTTCTGATTAAAATTCTATTGGTTACGAAACCCAGTAAAAGTGGCACTAAAACAAATAAAATCACGCTTAGTAAAAGGGTTTCGTAAGGAATAGATACTGATGTAAGCCCTAACAACAAACTCACTATCGGTACAAATGCAAATAATATTATTAAGTCGTTTGCTGCTACTTGAACCAAAGTGTAATTCGCATCACCGTCTGCTAAATAGGACCAAACAAAGACCATAGCTGTGCAAGGGGCTGCACCTAGCAAAACGGCACCGGCGATGTATTCACCTGCTTGAGCTGGATCAATCCATGCGCTATATAGCTTTGTAAAGAAAACCCATGCAAATAAAGCCATTGTAAAAGGCTTGATCAACCAATTTATGATCAAAGTAAGTGCCAGACCTTTAGGATTCTTGGTCACTTCTTTCAAGCGGGTAAAATCTACCTGTAACATCATAGGATATATCATGAGCCAGATCAGGATAGCCACTGGAATATTCACCTTATACCATTCCCATTCGCTGATTACTTTTATTATTTCACCAGCAAAATTCCCAATCGCAATACCAAAAACGATACAAAGCAATACCCAAACCGTTAGGTATTTCTCAAAAAAAGCAATTCTTTTTACTGCACTCATGACGTGTGATTTTTACCAATTTGTGCATCATAAAAGGATTCAAATTTTTCTTTGATTTGATCTCGGATGAGGCGAAACAAAGGTAAACATTTCGACTCTTCACCTTGGCAATGTGCTGGATCCTCAAAGCCCATGTGTAGCCGATGGATAACTTTTCCTTGAAAAACCGGGCAATTTTGGTCTGCATCGCCGCATACGGTAATCACATAATCCCAAGGTTCATTAAGATACTTATCTGTATGCGTTGATTGATGAGCAGAAATATCAATCCCCAATTCTTTCATTACCTTAATAGCTAGGGGGTGTACATAGCCACTCGGTTGAGTGCCGGCAGAACGAACGAATATTTCACTATCCTTTGCCAGTAAAATACCATGTGCCATTTGACTACGACAACTGTTACCTGTACACAATATGAGTATCTTCTTCATCTAAATTATAGGTTTAACATTTTAACATTGACCAGGCGCACAGCATGCATTTGAAGGTTTTACAGCGCTAACAGTAATGCTAACTATAGCATCCGGGGTACTATTAAAAGTAGATATTTCACTAGCATCAAGATACTGACTTAAAATATCTTCAGGAATAAGGATTGGCTTTTGCTTTAGGATTTGAACATGTTCAAATCCAGCGTTCTGAATAATCTGTAAATAATCCTGCATTTGAATCGCTCCACTTACGCAACCTGCGTACATTTCAGCTACTTCCTGTAACTTTTCAGGCAAAGTAGATTGAAGAACAATATCGGATACTGTGAAATGTCCACCAGGTTTTAAAATTCGATAAATTTCACCAAATGCTCTCTCTTTATTCGGAACCAAGTTAAGCACACAATTGCTTATTACTACATCGGCCTGATTTCCTCCAAGAGGCATATTTTCTATATCGCCTTGTCTAAATTCTACATTATTATACCCAAGTTTTTCTGCATTTTCACGTGCTTTAGCAATCATAGCTTCTGTAAAATCAATTCCAATTACCTTGCCGCTTGGGCCAGTCTCACGACGGGCAATGAAGCAATCGTTACCAGCGCCGCTACCAAGGTCTACCACCGTATTGCCTGTCTTTATTGCGGCAAATTCTGTGGGGATACCACACCCTAGGCCTAGATCAGCCTCTGGCACATATCCATCCATGTGATCATACGATTCGCTCATAATGTTGTAAACCTCTGTAGAGCAGCCCCCCGCACCACAGCATGAGCTCATATTCACAGATTTATCCTGATTAGCAATTTCAGCATATTTCTGTCTGACCATTTCTTTAATATTTTTGTCGTCCATATTGATTAATTTATGTTTTATAAAGGTAAACACTTGATCTCAACAGCACCGATCGTACTCTGAAGGCCCTGCAGCGGATATCAATTGCTGCAAAAAATCGCTCAATTTATCCAAGGTTGCATAATCCAGACAATAACAAATAGAATTTCCTTCTACTGAGCCCTGAATTATCCCGGCATTTTTTAATTCTCTAAGATGCTGTGAAACAGTCGGTTGAGCAAGGGGCAGATAATCAACAATATCATTATTGATACAAGAATGCGTCTTGTGTAAATACTGTATTATGGCAATACGGGCAGGGTGACCTATGGCCTTTGCTAGTTGTGCCATTTTTAAAAATTCAGCATCATAATGATCAGTCTTAGTAGCTCCCATATGTTAATTCAAATAAATATTAATTGAGTAGTGCCTTTTGTGTCAAAT
>CAYUZA010000013.1:0-28846 GCA_964449535.1 uncultured Saprospiraceae bacterium | reverse complement strand
TGGAAAAACATCCCCTCATCGATTTTTGGCAGGAAATGGTTCATGGTATTATTGTCAAAGACGGCCGGGCTACAGGTGTAGTGACGGGCATGGGACAAGAAATACGAGGAAAGACCGTAATCCTTACCAATGGCACCTTCCTGAATGGAGTCATTCATATCGGGGAAAAACAATTTGGCGGAGGTAGAGCTGGCGAAATAGCATCTACGGGTATTACAGAACAATTGGTTTCTCTTGGCTTCGAAGCCTCACGTATGAAAACCGGGACTCCTCCCAGAGTCGACGCACGGTCATTGCATTTTGACCGAATGGATGTACAGCCAGGTGACGAAAAACCAGGATCCTTTTCCTATTTGCCAACGGAGAGACCCTCGGTTCAGTTACCATGTTACATCACTTACACCTCTGAGGAAGTACATGATATTTTAAAAACAGGCTTTGATCGCTCGCCCATGTTCAATGGGCGTATTCAGGGACTTGGGCCCCGTTATTGTCCTTCGATAGAAGACAAAATAGACCGTTTTTCAGACAAGGATCGACACCAACTTTTCGTCGAACCCGAAGGGCTCAATACGGTGGAAATGTATATTAATGGTTTTTCCAGCTCCTTGCCGGAAGATGTCCAATTCAAAGCTCTTAAAAAAGTACCCGGATTTGAAGATGTAAAGATGTTTAGACCTGGCTACGCTATTGAATATGACTTCTTTCCACCTACACAACTCAAGCCAAGTTTGGAAACACACCTGATTTCCAACTTATTTTTTGCCGGGCAAATCAATGGAACCACAGGATATGAAGAGGCCGCCTCCCAAGGTCTTATGGCAGGCATAAATGCACATCTGGCAGTATGCGAGGAGGATCCCATTGTTTTGAAACGATCTGATGCTTATATAGGTGTGCTTATAGATGATTTAGTAAACAAAGGCACTGACGAACCCTATAGAATGTTTACATCTCGCGCTGAATACCGAATACTATTGAGGCAAGATAATGCGGATCTCAGACTCACCCGCCTTGCAGCGGCAATCGGCATGCGAGATATGGATGAACGAATCAATAGGGTGCAAAACAAAGAAAATGCAATTGCTGTTCTTACCGATTATTTTAAAAAACAATCCATAGAACCGGATCAAATCAATGGAGCATTAGAACAAATGGGCTCCTCGCCCCTTCGGCAAAAAGTGAAGTTGCACAGCGTATTGCTCCGGCCAGGTATTGGTATAGATTGGATAAAACAACATGTGCCCTTTGTTAGAGAAGCCCTTTTAGAATATGACGATGAGTGTACCATGGCAGCTGAAATATCCATGAAATATGAAGGATACATCGAAAAAGAGCGGGATATGGCGCATAAAATGGAGAGATTGGAGCAAATTCGACTCAGACCCGACTTTGATTATCATGCATTACCTTCCCTTTCTATGGAAGCCAGACAAAAGCTAAGTGCCCAGAAACCCGCTACTATAGGGCAGGCCAGCAGAATTAGTGGTGTTAATCCCGCGGATATTTCGGTACTTTTAGTGTATGTTGGACGATAAATTTGACCATTTACCCAACCATATTAAAAATATAAACGTAATATTAAACAAACCCTAAAACGGATATCATGAAACTTTCTTACAAATTTTTATTAACTGCAATTGTCTGTATTTTTATTGGGACGATAGCACAAGCACAATACAGATATAAATTGACCCACTCAACTGGAGTTTATGAACCTGTTGCTCAGGGTCTAATCATCTCTGCACCCGATGAAAATGAAGAACATTGGGATGAAAATGGTTTCGTTTTTGAATTGAACGAACCCTTTACCTTTCCGGATGTAGATGAGCCCTACACAGTAGGTATAGTGAGCACAAACGGTGAAGTAGTATTGATTGGCGACGGTGATCAGCCTACCCGATTTTTATCCCCACTTTCTGTTGACTTGGTAGACAAGCGAATTTTTGGAGCAGGCGGCAATTCAGAAATTATTATCGGTTACGAAAATGGCATTACTAAAATAGAATGGGTAGATGCCTCTACTTTTTGTGCAGTCATTGGACTTGCAGAACAAGAAGGGATTTCTTTCGCACTTTGGTTATACCATGACACGGGTATTTTTGAGTATCACTATGGCCCCAATACATTTTCAAATAGTACCGAAAATTGCATGTATGGCCCTTTAGAATTTAAGCCTCAAATTGGTGTTGCGGATGTCGACCAATCGTTTGAGTTTTTGAAAGCTTTTTGGGTTATAGGCGATCCATACAACCCAGAATTAGCATTCACAGATGATCCATTTTTTGATGAGTATGTTGAAAGTCTGCCTAAAGAAGGACTTATCTATAGATTTACCTATGAAGTAGAGACATCTACTCGCGCTCTTGAGACCGAAATCAGCGCTATTGTGGCACCAAATCCTGTTTCTGACGCGTTGTGGATATCCAGTAAGAGCTTGCAAGGCGGTGAAGTGGTACGCATATCCGACACACATGGAAGAGTTGTGCATCAATCTTTGTGGCAGTCTCAGCAGCCTATTGATATGCATCGCCTAATATCCGGTATTTACTTTTTGGAAATAACCACCAGCGAAGGCGTGATTAAAAGAAAGATCCTTAAGCAATAATGTGTTTTTCACCTACCATTAACACATTTTCTCTAAGAGGCTGATTTTCAGCCTCTTTTTTTTGCTTAAGTAAAATATAGATTGGCTGACATAGGAGTTGCATTGGATAAATGGAACAATAACCAAAGAAATCAATAAGCAGTTACCTCTTGTTGGATCCAATTCAAAGCATTGTATCTGAAAATCAGGATCAAGAATTCAATAAACATATTTTTCGTATTGTAAATAACTGTCAGTTCTTACTAGGAATGGAATATGAATGTTTACGAAAAAAGAAACAAAGTTTGACACTATATTTTCGGCAGTCTCGAAACACCAAAACCCCTCATGCAAAGCATGAAGGGATTAGTTATATACATTACCATTGCTTAGTGTAAAGCTTTCTTCTTCAATAATTCGTCAGTTTTTCTGAAATTTTCCAGCGCAGCTGCTGTTTTCTCAAGTCGATCATAGTCGATCCGGTAATGAATAAACTTACCATCTTTATCATTATCCACTATTCCTGCCATACGTAACACCTTTAAGTGTTGGGAAGTAATAGACTGCTCAATTTTGAGCGAATGATAAATCTTGTTGACATTGATCTCTTGATGCTTGTCGATAAATTCTAAAATCTGCAATCGCAGTGGGTGAGCCAGCGCACGCAACAGTTCTGAGGAATACTGTAGCTGTTCCTGGTCAAAAGCAACCTTGGTCCTTTTCATGAGACGAAATTTGTAGTTTTCTTAAATAGCAATATGATCCTTAGCAGGACAAATATGAGGACTTTCTTTAATTCGAGCAAAAAAAAACTGCAATTATTTTCATAATTGCAGCAATTTTTTTCTGTTAGACCCAACTTGTTAATCTAAGTCTTTAAGAATAACAATATATTTAATTGTAAATCAATATCTTATAGTTACAGCGCTAGTTCTTCAACCAATCTTGAAATTTGATTTAATCTGTCCTTATCTATAGAATAATAGATATATTTTCCTTGGCGATCCGTAATAACTACTCCCGCTCTACGCAATATAGCCAAATGCTGGGATGCAACTGATTGCTCCAAACGCAACTTGATATACATATCCGTTACCGTCATAGAATCATTGTCTTCTAACAAATCTATAATGCGTTGACGCAATTTATGATTCACGGCACGCAACACCAATACTGCCTTACGAAGTAATGCATAGTCCAAATGGACTTCTTTGTCGCGCTGTTTTAATGTGATTGAATCTGTTTTTTTGTTTTTCATATGTTCATTGTTTTGGATTTGTTTTGGTCTGATAATACCAAAACCGTACCAAAGTGCACTTAAGGCTTTCTTTTTTTATAAAAAAATGTTGTAATATTTAATTCAAATATTCAATACGCCTTTATAACAATATATAATAATTTGTAGTTCAACTAAAAAGAACTTTTTTTGGAGAAGTTATATGGGGCGCTTTTAGGTATATTGGAACACAAGTGTGGAGAGATTCGAACAACCGAGCTTCCCACTTTTGATGAACCAAGGGCAACATTGCCGCAGCATGTACTTCAGCTTCAAATGTTTTGTACGAACCTAAAACGGCTGCTTTGAACGCCCCATCTCCGCAAAATATAGGCTTTGAAAAACGATTTATAATAAATTTAATCCATTCCTGATTTACTATCGAGGAGCTAGAGGATCCAACTTCTTTTAATTCACTATCATACACCCCCGCATATACTTCATCTCTCCGAGCATCTATCATAGATATATAGGTGTTACCAGGTTGTTTTTCCATGGCAGCAGAAGCTTGTTGTTGAAGCGTAGGTATTGCAATAAGCGGAATATTTAATGATAGGCAAAAACCTTTGGCAGCTGACAATCCAATACGCAATCCGGTATATGATCCAGGGCCAATACTTACAGCTATTGCGGATAAATCAGACAATTGAAAATCCGAAGCCTCAAAACACTCTGCTATCATGATATGTAATCGTTCGGATGCCTTCATCCCTGGTGCAAAAGCCGTCTTGTATACAACCTCTGCTCCTCTGCACAGTGCCACGGAACACGATTTTCTTGAGGTATCTATCAATAAAAATAATGGGAAGGCTTCCATCATGCTAATAATTGTAATTAAAACGAAAAAAAACAACTTGTGTTACGTGCCTTAGTTACTTTAGGTGAAAACGATGGAACGACGATACGATAGTACGATAGTAATCCAGTTGTCCAAAGCAGTATTTTCGGGAAAAAAAAATTTCACCATTAAGGCATTAAGAGAATTAAGGATCGCTGTCCCTGTCTTAATGGTTCTTAATTTCTTAATGGTTTATAAAAAGTACTGTGCAATAGATCGACGATACGAATATACGAATCAAGTAATTTGCAGATGAACGACTGTACGATAGAACGAGACAAAACGACTTTACTAGGGAATGATGATCTTTTTTCTTCTTTTAATCGTTTTATTCCCGTATTACCTATCTTTGATTTCTACCATGAAGTTTGAACTTGACGCTACATTTACTCCAACTGGAGATCAACCAGAAGCCATACGGCAACTGGTAAACGGGTTGTCCGCGGGAGAACCCTATCAGGTTTTATTAGGCGTCACCGGATCAGGTAAGACCTTCACGATGGCCAATGTTATTGCTCAAGCACAGCGCCCTACGCTAATCCTCACCCATAATAAAACCCTAACCGCTCAATTATACTCAGAATTCAAAGGCTTCTTTCCCAATAATGCCGTAGAGTATTTCGTATCCTATTATGACTACTATCAGCCAGAAGCCTACATTTCTGTTACCGATACCTATATAGAAAAGGATCTCGCCATTAATGAAGAAGTAGACAAATTAAGACTAAGAGCCACCTCTTCCTTGCTCTCAGGCCGCCGCGATATTATTATTGTAGCTTCTGTTTCATGTATATATGGTATGGGTAATCCGGCAGATTATAAAGCAGGGATTATCAGGCTTTATAAGGGACAACATATAGGTCGGAATTATTTTTTACATCTTCTCGTAGACAGCCTTTATTCCAGAACGGAGTTGAGACTAGAACGAGGCACCTTTCGTGTGCGAGGCGACACAGTAGATATTCATCTTCCTTATGTTGATTATGGTTACCGCATCTCTTTTTTTGGTGACGAAATCGACGATATTCAAGTTATTGAATTAGAATCCAGCAAACGTATAGAAAGTTTGGAGCACGCTGCCATTTTTCCCGCAAATCTCTATATTGCCCCCAAAGAGCGACTCCATGAAATTTTGAGAGAAATTGAAGTTGAAATGTATGAACAGGAGCGCTATTTTGAATCTGAACGCCGTTACATTGAGGCTAAGCGGATTCGGGAACGTGTCAGCTTCGATTTGGAAATGATTCGGGAATTGGGCTATTGCAATGGTATTGAAAATTACTCCCGATTTTTTGATGGTCGAATGCCCGGTACGCGACCTTTCTGTCTTCTTGATTATTTCCCTGAGGATTACATCACCTTCATTGATGAAAGCCATGTCACGATGCCACAAATTCGCGGTATGTGGGGTGGAGACCGAGCACGCAAAATGAATTTAGTGCAATATGGCTTTAGACTTCCTTCTGCTATCGACAACAGGCCGCTAACCATTGAAGAGTTTGAGGGTGTTTCCGGGCAGACGGTTTATGTAAGCGCCACTCCCGGAGAACTTGAACTCAATAGAACCGAAGGTGTAATCGTAGAGCAGCTCATACGGCCCACAGGCCTACTCGATCCCCCAATTGAAGTAAGACCTAGCATCAATCAAATTGATGATTTGATGGAGGAGATTCGCCAAAGAAAGGCACTGAATGAACGCATTCTCATTACTACACTTACCAAGCGAATGGCAGAAGAACTCAGTAAATACTTGTCCAGTATGAGTATTCTATGTCGCTACATACACTCAGAAATTGACACTATGGAAAGGGTAGAGATTTTGAGAGATCTCCGACTAGGCACCTTTGATGTGCTAATTGGCGTGAATTTACTCCGCGAAGGTCTTGACCTTCCTGAGGTATCTCTTGTAGCTATTCTAGATGCAGACAAAGAAGGGTTTTTGCGAAACGACCGCTCACTAACCCAAACAGCAGGTAGAGCTGCCCGTAATGCTAATGGCTTGGTAATTTTCTATGCGGATGTGGTGACAGAATCCATGCAAAAAACCATTGATGAGTCCATACGAAGGCGAACAATTCAAATGGCCTATAACGCAGCTCATGGTATTGTTCCTAAAACTGTTACAAAAAGTAAGGAAGAAATCATGGGCAAAGGATCCATTTTGGATATTCGCAAGACCAACCTTTCCACAGCATATGTAGAACCTGAGCATACTGATATTGCTGCAGATCCTATTGTAGCATACATGGGGCAGGATCAACTGGAAAAACTAATCCGGGAAACTGAAAATAAAATGAAACAAGCCGCAAAGGAACTAGACTTTATCACTGCAGCGCAGTTGCGCGATGAAATCAGCGCGCTTAAAAAACGCCTAAAGGACAATATATGAATACTAAAATAATCATAAGTACCCTTGCTTGGATTACGCTATCACTTTACCTAAATTTTGGATACGCTCAAAACAAACTGGAAATCACGACGGCTTTGCTTTTGGGTAAGTATGACCAAGCAAATACGCCTGGTTTTGTAGTCATAGATGCTAGTTATACTCAAAAATCTGGTATATATCTCCAGCAAGAAGTCTATGATGCTTACAAATCTATGTATGAAGCTGCCGCAAAAGATAAAATTACCCTTCCCATATTGTCCGCTACCCGTAATTTTGATCACCAAAAACAGATTTGGGAAAGAAAATGGAAAGCAGCAGCAGAAAAACATAAGAAATTAACCCAGAAACAAGGTTTAGCCATTGCGAAAGAAATCTTACAATATAGCAGTATGCCTGGCACTTCAAGACATCACTGGGGTACCGATATTGACCTTGTATCCTTAGAGCCATCATTTTTTCAAACTATTGATGGCAAAAGAATCCACGAGTGGCTCCTCAAAAATGCACCTTCTTTTGGCTTTTGTCAACCATATCAGGATAAGGCTAACGGCCGGTCGGGCTATGAGGACGAACCCTGGCATTGGTCTTACATGCCTTTGGCAACCACATATATCAACGCCTACCCAAAAATGATCACATATGAAGACCTCAATGGGTTTTTAGGGGCAGAATATGCTTCACCGGCCGAAGTAATTCTTAATTATGTAATGGGTATTCATAAAGATTGTCAGTCAAATGACAGCAAATAAAGACTGATTCTACTTTCCAGAATTCAGCGCTCCGTATAATAAACTTGAATCTTTATTCGTATCATTGCATACCATAAGTGACGACTATGTCTAAAAAGGCAATGCAAACAACCCCTAAGGCTGTTACCACTGAATTGCCTGCCGCGTGGCAGCGCTTTATTCAGGATAAGACCAAGCCCGCATTGGTTCTGTTTCTGTTTACATTTATCCTTTACGGTAATACTTTGTGGCATGAATATACCCAAGACGATGCCATCGTAATTACCGACAATATGTTTACTCAACAGGGGTTGTCCGGAATTCCAGGTCTCTTCAAATACGATACTTTTTATGGTTTCTTTAAAGAAGAGGGTAAAGCTGCATTGGTAGCAGGTGGTCGATATCGCCCGCTAACACCGATGATGTTTGCGATTGAAACAGAGCTTTTTGGATTGAATCCGTTTTGGGGTCATTTTTTCAATATTTTCTGGTTTGGTTTTTGTGTGTGGCTACTTTTTAGGGTTTTTTCCCGCTTACTCTCACAGCGCTGGCCCTTAGGGTCTGAAACTATTGCTTTCATTACAGCTCTTTTATTTGCGGCACATCCAATCCACACAGAAGCTGTTGCTAATATTAAAGGCAGAGACGAAATCATGGCTATGATTTTATCGCTTGCCACACTAGGTCTCTCCCTTCGTGCTATTGACGATAAAAAATCTATATGGGCATGGTTGGCATCGCTGACTTTTTTGGCCGGCCTTCTAGCCAAGGAAAACACCATTACATTTTTGGCTGTAATACCCCTTTCTTTTTGGGTGTTTAGACAAGCTCCAATGGCCTCTTACACCAAAGTTATTGTTCCTTTATTGTTAGTAACTGGCTTGTTTTTATGGGCTCGCACCTCTGTTATTGGACAATTATTTGGTGGTGAACCCCCAAAAGAATTGATGAACAACCCTTTTTTAAAATTGGAAAACAACAGCTATGTTCCATTTTCTAGCAGTGAAAAATCTGCTACCATATCTTTCGTTTTAGGAAAGTATCTTCAGCTCATGTCTTTTCCTCACCCACTTACCCATGATTATTACCCTAGGCAAGTAGACATTATGGGTTGGGATGACATGAGGGTGCTTGCAAGCGTACTTGTCTATTTGCTTTTATTACTTTGGTCTGTAAGGTCCGTTTGGAAGAGTAAAAACATTTACGGTTTTAGTATTTTGTATTATCTGATCACCCTCAGCATTGTTTCAAACATCTTTTTTCCCGTAGGAACCAATTTGTCAGAACGGTTTTTATTCATGCCCTCTGCAGGCTGGCTAATAATACCCGCATACTGGGCTTATGATGCGCTTTTACTCCGACGACAGTATCGTTGGTTCATTTTTTTAATAAGCAGTGTGTTGTTTTTATATTCAATTAAAACCATTGATCGTAATCGGGTATGGAAAAGCAATGAAACTTTGTTTTTAAACGATGTATCTCTTTCTCCTCGTAGTGCAAAATTGCAAAATGCAGCCGGGGGAGAGAAAACCAGATTGGCTGGATTGGAAAAAGATAGCTTAAAAAAAGAACAACTGCTTTCAGAAGCTATTGCACACTTAGAAACAGCTATTTCTATCCATCCGGGTTATAAAAACGCTTTTTTATTGTTAGGAAATGCTTATTATTATCAAGGAGCTTATGAGGAATCCATTCGCGCGTATGAAAGTGCGCTTCAACTAGACCCCAATTATGCCGACGCACTTGTCAACATTGGTCTAGCATATCAACAGGCCGGCAAACGTGCCGGAGAAGTAGAAAACAACTTGCCCAAGGCTATTCAGTTGCTGGAAAAAGGGCTGTCTTACTTACCTGATGACTATGAAATGCATCGTTTGTTAGGTATTGCATATGCCATAGGTAATCAACCAGCCAAGGCACTACCCCATTTTATAAAGGCTACAGAAATACAACCCGAAATCCCAGACGCATGGCAAAACTTAGGTAATGTATATGGCCAATTAGGAGATGTAAATAAAGCTGCCTCTTTTATATCTAAGGCCGCAGAAATGAAGAAAAGCGGGAAATAATGAAAAGTATCCGGCCTTTTTCCAAACACAGGTTATATACCTTGGGATATCTTATGTTAATTGTCCTACTCTCCTTAGTTTGGTCTTCTCCAACGAAAAAATCACTGTTTCCTAAAACTAATCCTACTAAAAAATCCAGGGTTTATTCGCCAGATTCCCTTTTGATGGAAACTATTTGGCTGGATTCCATGATGTCGACTTTAAGTATCGATGAAAAAATTGGGCAATTATTCACCATTCGTGCACATAGCAATCTTGGCGCTGATCATGTAAGGGAAGTGGAACAACAAATAAAAAAGTTTCATGTCGGAGGATTGTGTTTTTTTCAGGGAACAGCTGCCAAACAACTGGAACTGACTCGACAATACCAGTCTATCAGTAAAATTCCACTGCTTATTTCAATGGATGCAGAATGGGGTTTATCCATGCGACTTAAGGACTCTATACCTGTTTTTCCGAGAAATTTAATGCTAGGGGCGGTTCCCAACAATGAACTTTTATACGCCTATGGTAGAGCACATGCAGCGCAACTCAGAAGATTGGGGGTACATGTAAATTTTGCACCTGTTATTGATGTCAACAACAATCCACTCAATCCTGTTATTAACGACAGATCTTTTGGTGAAGATAAATTCAATGTGGTTACCAAGTCATACATGTATATGATTGGTTTACAAGATGAAGGCATTATGGCCTGTGGAAAACATTTTCCAGGACATGGTGATACTCAGGTGGATTCACATTACGACCTACCGGTTATAAATCATGATAGAAGCAGATTAGAAGAAATCGAATTGTTTCCATTTGAACTCTTATGTGAAAACGGTCTCCAAAGTGTTATGGTAGCCCATGTACACGTACCCGCATTAGACAGTACGCCAAATCTACCTACTTCTCTCTCTCCTGCTGTGGTAGACACTTTGCTAAGAGGGCAAATGAAATACGATGGATTGATATTTACAGATGGATTGGAAATGAAGGGAGTAACTAAGCATTTTAAGCCAGGGGAAATTGAGCTTAGAGCTATTTTAGCTGGAAACGATATACTTTTGCTACCTGAAAATATAGAGCTAGCGTTCACTACGCTTCGCAATGCAGTAGAGTCTGATCTCATCACCATTGAACGATTGGATATGAGTGTTCGGCGCATATTGCGTGCAAAATTTCGACTGGGTATTGGAAGCCAGGCGAATGTTCCAGATTCAGCCTCTTTATATACGGACTTACAACACCCTGACTTTTATGCCGTAAAAGAAAATATTATTGCTGAAGCATTAACATTGGCAAAAGACCAAGCTGAGGTGCTTCCTCTTATGCCAAAAAATAATAGTGCAGTTCAATTTATACATATTGGATGCGACGATCCCACGGCGTTCCAAGACGCGGCATCATGGTATGGCAATTCCAGTCATTTCGTAATTCCTCAAAAATGGAAAGAAAATCAAAGGACAGAATTATGGAAGGCATTGGACACCTCAAAGTGGACTGTAGTCACATTACATGCCAAAAAACGTGTAGCCGCCGCCCAATATGGAATCGAGGACAAAGCGGGCAACCTAGTGCAAGAGCTGGGCAAAAGATTTGGCAATAAGTTCATATTCTGTTTATTTGGAAATCCATATGGTTTACGCCGTTTTGATAACTTGCCTGCTATTATTGCTGCCTATGAGGATGACTCCATGGCACATTCGATCTTTGTGCAAACCCTCTTCGGAGCGCGTAGTTTCGTTGGTCGGCTACCGGTTGGGATATCAGAAATATTAACAGTAAATAGTGGCTTACAAACGCCTCTAAGCGGAGCATTAAGGCTTTCCATTCCGGAAGCTGTTGGAATGCACACTCCTGCGCTATCCAAAATAGATACTATCATGGCAGAAATGATCCAAGTTAAAGCCGCACCCGGTGCTCAGATTCTCGCCATCAAGGATCAAAGTGTGGTATGGCACAAATCTTATGGCTCACATACTTATGAAAAAAACAGTTTTTCTGTTCAACCAGAAGACATTTACGACATTGCTTCTATTACCAAAGTAGCGGCTTCAACACTGGCCATAATGAAATTGTACGAAGATGGTCTTGTTGATTTAGATAAGCCAATCGGAGAATATCTTTCCTTTTTAAAGGGTAGCAATAAGGAGAGTATAACCTTAAGAGAAATCCTCTTACACAAATCGGGACTTACCCCTTGGATACCTTTTTACAAGCAAAGTATTATTAAAAATAATGCTGGAGGAACTATGCCCGATACGATGTGGTATCAGTTTAGTGAAACAGAAGAAAATTTCCAAGTAGCTGAAAATCTGTGGCTCAAAGGACCATATTTGGACACACTTTTATATAAGATTAAAGAGTCCCCTTTGATGCCTGACAAATCTTATAAATATAGTGACCTAGGATTTATTTTAGTACCGTTCATTGTAGAGGCGATCTCAGGAATGAAGCTCGAAGATTATGTTTCAAAGCATTTTTTTAAACCGTTGGGACTGCAACATACTATGTACAACCCACTTCAGCATCGAATACCTGAAGAAAAAATCATTCCTACCGAAAACGATAATTATTTTCGTAACCAGCTGCTACGAGGGTATGTGCATGATATGACCGCAGCAATGTTTGGAGGTGTTAGTGGCCATGCTGGTTTATTTAGTAACGCCAAAGACTTAGGCATACTTTTTTCCATGTTGGTAAATGGAGGTTTTTATCAAGGCAAACGTTATTTGAAGCATGAGACTATCGACTACTTTACAACTCGTCCTGCTGGCGAGAGTCGTAGAGGTTTAGGATTCGATATGATTCAATTGCAAAAAGGGAAAGCTGTAAATGTCACAGGCCTTGCCTCATCCCGCACCTTCGGGCATACCGGATTTACAGGTACTTGTGTTTGGGCTGATCCTGAATGTGGCATTGTTTACGTGTTTTTATCTAATCGAGTATATCCTAGCATGGAAAATTCAAAAATTAACGACTACCAATATCGGCTACGAGTACACTATCAGTTATACCAAAGCTTGAAGCCTTGAAGAACAAAGTTGCCTAAATAAAAAAAGCGACCTAAGTCGCTTTTAATTTTTAATTTGTCCTTCACTTTTAGTTTAAAGACATTCTCAATTCTTTATCCATTGGCATAAATATACGGTCATATTTAGCGTGGATTTTATCCTTAAGCTCTTTTCTTGCAAAGAATATACGACTTTTAACTGTGCCTAAAGGCAAATCCAGCTCATCAGCTATTTCCTGATATTTGTAGCCTTCATAGTGCATTTCAAATGGAATTTTAAGCGTGTCTTCTAGTTCAGAAATCATTTGAATAAGTTCCTCCATCAAAATATTGGAATCCGCATCATTACGAACGGTTTGCTTTCCAGAATTGATAAAATGCATATTATCCGTAGAATCCATGATGGTATTAGCTTTTACCTTTTTGCGATAGTTATTAATGAAAATATTCTTCATTATGGTAAATAACCACGCTTTGAAGTTGGTACCGTGACGAAATTTTTCACGATTGGTCATGGCGCGAAAAGCCGTTTCCTGAAATAAATCCTTCGCGTCCTCTACATTTTTCGTTAGGCTGTAGGCAAAAGACTGCAGCACTTTTGAAAGCTTATCAAACTGGGTATTAAACTCTAAGGTAGACATAGCTTTGATTTTTAAGTGTTGATTCAATTTCAGGTCAAATATACAGTTTTGTCTAACAAAAAACCAAGAACAATTAAACAACTTGCTAATTTTTGGCCTTTATATCAAATTTATTTTACATGTAAACATTTTAAATGATTGATATAGTGTTATTTATAATTTAAAAACCCAAAGGTTAATGATATGTTAATTTTCATTTATTATTGAAAATTGCCTTCTAACTTTCCATTCTGTCTAAGTATTTATGTTGTTTATAACCATAACAATAAACAAAATAGCGTTCACCCTCTCTATCTATTACCCCATCTGCCCTTTGAGCTAAGCTAACACTAAATTTCGAGCAGGCAGTCGATTGGGCTTGCATGGCATGCCTTTACTTAAAATATTGACATAATTTGTTTTCAATTCAATTTGAACTAATTGTTTTAATAAATCGTTGATTTATAATAGCCTCAACACTTTAGTATGAAAATCCAACTAATACTTTTTGCTACACTATGTCTTCATTGGTTTTCATGTCAGCCTTCTAATAAGCAACATGAAAACAAAGACCCCGAGATTCAATTCAAAGTATTCAACTATAACGCGCAGACGGGCAATTGTGCCACGGAAGATGGCCCGTGTTTTAAGCTCGAATATTCATATCCTGAAATGACTACGGGTCCCGCCGATCTAAAAGAAAGCTTCAATGCATTGATGGCTACTTACACTCAGGAGCACCTTAAAAGATTTCTGAGTGATTCTATATCAGTTGCTCATACAGAAGAAATAATTGAAAAGTTGTTTTCTGAATACAATCTAGTAGCAAATGAAGCTGCAAAAGAACAGGATAGCATTGACGATGTTGAAAGTGCCTCAATGTATAATTGGTTTTTAAATATCAATGCTTCCATATTTTATGAGGCATATCCATACCTGTCCCTTTCAATAAGAAATAGCTCACATTTTGGGGGAGCGCACCCAAACTCCTACGAACAATATATCAATTTCAAGCTTCCATCTCTTACTCCGCTTACTATAGACCAGATTGTAAGCGATGTGCCTGCGGTTACAACATTAGCAGAAAACATTTTCAGAACCAAATATGAAATTCCTGCGGAAGAATCATTTTCTGACCATGGCTACTGGTTTGAGGAGGACGTTTTTATTCTTCCTGAAAATATGGCACTTGATGCCTCCGGATTGTTATTTGTGTATAATCCCTATGAAATAGGACCATATGTACTTGGAAGTCTGGAGGTATTAGTACCTTATGAGTTATTAAAACCTTATATGGTTCTTCAGACAGCAGCTGAAAAATAAAAAGCTGGTTTTCCTCTTATGCTGTTATTATTTGGTACAACATAAGCAAGCATACAATCATAGGATATATGTAAGGGGCACTACTTGATTAAAAACTTCCATCGTCAACCTTATACAATACCTGCAGTACTACTTGACCCACTGCCTTCAGTGAGCGTTTTTCTATGATATCCAAATTGTCCCGGTGGGTATGCCAATAGTCACCAAATCCAGTTTTAGAATCAACAGGGCGGTTAATGATATTAATCATAGGGATTTTGGCAATGGTGTTCACAAAATAATGGTCATCTGTAATTGGACCGCTTTCGTCCATCACAAAATATCCTCCATATCCGGAATTAGAGGCAATTTTCCATACACGATCTGTCACATCCCGTGCAAAGTTAAGTGAGATAGCCTCTCTTGTAAAACGAGGCGTCTTTGACCCCACCATATCTAATAGTATACCAAATACCGGCTTATATCCAGGCCATGGAAGATTTTTTGACCAATGCTGAGCCCCAAGACACCAACTGTTCATATCATTCCCACCATTTTGACCTTGATCCTCTGCATCAAAAAATACAATATCAACACCAATGCTGATTTCATTTTCAGACAACTGTCTGGCAATTTCCAACAAAACCCCAACACCACTACCTCCATCATCTGCTCCTAATATAGGCTTGTTGCGCATAGCCGGATCTGAATCTTCTTCGGCAATCGACCGCGTGTCCCAGTGTGCTGCCAACAAAACTCTTTCCTTTGCATCAGGATTAAACATGCCTATGATATTGGTGGCATCAAGGGATTTTTTGTCCCAAGTAACTGCTTTAAAGTTTTGCAATATCAAAGTATCGGTATATTGCCCAAGCTTATCCGCCAACCATTGTTTAGCAAAGGCATGACCACGTGAACCAGGGTTTCGTGGACCAAACTCCAACTGTTTTTCAATAAATAAAAAAGCACTATCACCAGAGAAAACAGGAATAGATCGCTGTTCTGTATCTTGTATAGATGAAGAAGAAGGTTCTTGCTTGGTAGAATCACCTGACTTACAAGACATTGCTACTAACACTATGGTTATAGCAAAGTATTTTAATATATTTATCTTTTTCATAACTTCATTTTGACGAATTCTACAACTTAAAAAACCAAAATGCTACCTAGTTAACCACCTACCGACCATGAACTTCCTTCTTTGCCATCTTTTACTACTATTTTTAACGCAGATAAATGATCTCTTATTTTATCCGATGTAGCCCAGTCCTTGTTTAACCTGGATTGCTGCCTAATGTCCAATATCAAATCCATTAGCCCATTTGCAAGTACCATGCCTTGGTCGCTATTTTCTTCTGAATGCAGTCCAAAAATATCATGAATAAAGCTCCGGAAAAAAACACGGCAACGATCAAGAGCTCCTTCACTCACACTATCCATACCCATTTGGCCATTTCCTAGACTATTAATCTTTGGTATTATTTCAAATAATCTCGACAAGGCTTTAGGAACATTAAAATCATCGTCCATATCCGCATATGCTTGCCCAATAACTGCATCGATCTCGCGATCCAAAGGTGTTTCTACCAAGCTGCATCCTGACCCAAGATTTTCAAGTGTTTTAAATGCCTCCATCAATCGTTGATAACCTTTTTCTGCAGCCTGCAAGGCCTCATCAGTAATATCGTTTGTAGAGCGGTAGTGGGATTGCAACATAAAGAATCTAACGACCATAGGGCTATATCCTTTACTAACATGGGGGCTATCTCCCGAAAACAACTCCTCCGGTGATATGGTATTTCCATCACTTTTGGACATTTTCTTGCCGTTTAAAAGTAACATATTCGTGTGTAACCAAAATCGAGCTGGATGACATCCACACGCCCCCATATTTTGGGCAATTTCATTTTCGTGATGAGGAAATTTCAAATCATTTCCTCCCCCATGTATATCAAACTGCTGCCCTAAATACTTTGTGCTCATGGCGCTACACTCTAAATGCCAACCAGGAAAGCCAATTGACCATGGTGAATTCCATTTCATAATATGTTCATCTGATGCTTTCATCCAAATAGCAAAATCTGCCGGATGGCGCTTTTCTTCTTGATGCTTGAGATTGTCTCTTGATTCAGCAATTAATTCCTCTAATACCCTTCCCGATAAACGACCATATTCTCCTGTCTTTTGGGCAAAAGCGAGTGTGTCGAAGTACACAGATCCATTGACTATATATGCATAACCTTGTTCCAAAATGGCCTGGACCATCTCGATCTGCTCCACAATGTGGCCGGTAGCCCTTGGCTCAATGCTTGGAGGTAATACATTGAAAATCTGCATCATGCGATGAAACCCATTCGTGTACTTTTGAGCGACCTCCATGGGTTCCAAATTTTCAAGACGCGCTCCCTTAGACATTCGATCTTCACCATCATCCAACAAATGCCCCACATCGGTAATGTTGCGCACATAACGCACCTTGTACCCTTTGGCAAGCAAATAACGATATATGATATCAAAACTGATAAAAGTTCGACAATTTCCCAAATGTACATCGTTGTATACTGTAGGTCCACACACATACATGCCGATCCTTCCGGGCACTATAGGTTTAAATACTTCTTTCGCTCTGCTAAGCGTGTTATAAATCTGTAAATCTCCGCTCATTTTTATATTCCTTTTTTAATTCTGGCAATGATGGCATAGTGATCTGAAAATGCTTTGTCGCTCATCACCTCATGCTGCAGCACCTTCCAATTATTTGACACAAAAATATAATCAATTCTCAAACCCGGGATACCTCCTGCGTAAGTAGTCCCAAATCCATTTCCTTTTGCACGGAAAGTATCGGTTCGGTCACCACGAAGTACTCGATAAGCCCTTGACAAAGGAATATCATTCAAATCGCCGCAAACCACTGCTGAGTGTGGTGAGGTATTGATGTGTGACGCAATTTGCTCAGACTGGAGAACACGTTGGGCTGCGCTATTTTTATATTTGCGCAGCATGGTCCTTATTTTGTTGCGCAGAAGTTCTTCGTTCACCTCTTCCTGCATAAGCACTTCTTCTGTATCATTAGTAATACGATTGGACTCCAAATGAAGGCTATATACCCGCATTGTATCGTCTCCTATTTTTAAATCGGCCCATACACAAGAATTATAAGATTTTTCAAATCTTATTTCCCCTTTGTCCAGTATAGGATATCGACTAAAAATCCCGGTTTTTACTCTGTTTTTTGAAAAAATGTGGCGGTGCTTGAAGGGAAGATATTTTTTAATGAACGATTCATTTTCGTTTGAATAATCCTGAACACAAAAGATATCCGGTGAGCCGTACTGTGTGATATATCGGGCAATCTCCTTTTTCAGGTCGGCAGCTTTTTGTTTATTCTGCCCACGAAGTATTTGTAAATCTTGTAGGTTATAAGAAGCTACCCAAATATGATCTTCTTCTAATAATTCAGGCTGACTAGATGGTTGAAAATAACCAGCATAGTGAGGAATTCCTGGTATTAATGTTACTATTGAAAGCAAACTCCAGAATGGCTTGGAGCTAAGCCACCAAGTAATCATAAAAAATAACTGAATGATAACAAGGTATGGGAAAAAAAGACTAAGCACTCCGGGTAACCAATTAGTTTCCGGAGTTATAAAAGGCGCTAAACAGGCTATGAAAATGAGCACTGACGTAGCTGCATTAGCTGACAACCATATGTATCGTAATATTTTCAATCAATGCTTTTTACTGGCTTGATATAAAAACTCTTTTTCCTCTTCAGTCAGATTTTCCATACCGACTTGCTTTATTTTCAGCAGTATGGCGTCCAGTCTTTGCTCAAATGCAACGTTTTTGGATGTAGAAGTAATAGGCGAGGGGTTATCTTCGGTTCTTCCTCCCTTAATGATTGTAAACCGGGTGTTTTTCTTCTTCGTTGATCCCCTGGGATTTCTCTTTTGGTTTATTTTCTGGTCTAACCAAGAAAAAGGATGGGACAAATCCCTACCGCGTCGCAACATATAAATGAAAAACCAACCCATTAGTGCGCCACCCAAATGAGCAATGTGTCCCCCTGTATTAAACATAAGAGGAATACTTATTATATCTATAAAAACCATCACCGCGACTATATACTTAAGCTTCACGTCACCTAAAAACATAAGCCTCATTTCATAATCTGGCGAGAGCGTTCCTGCTGCCAAAACCATAGCCATAACGCCTGCAGAAGCACCATATGCCATACCTCCTACCGGCAGCCATAGCGCTGCTAAGATAAAAAAGGCTGCTCCAGAGAGACCTCCCAACAGGTAAATGGGTAAAACGCGATGATTACCAATAAAATCCCCTACTATTCTGCCAAACCAGAATAATAAAAGCATGTTCCACAGAAGATGAAAAAAGCCTTCGTGAACAAACATGGCAGTTATCAATACCCAGGGATGAGTAATGGTCCAAATACCATCAGAAGAAATACTTAAGTAGCGAAGAGCCTCTCTATATAGCTCAGATATTTTGCCTTGACCAGCCAAAAAGAAGATTAAGCGCGCCAGGTTGATGACAACGAATATAGCCACATTGACCAGAATAATACGGGTAACCATATTGCCATAAGCGTATTGCTGCTTTACATCTAACCATAGTGAACGCATCATAATCCATGGGATTTTTAAAAAATTATCTTCCTGTAAAACGCCAATACAACAATAAGAGCAGACCAAAAAATGCGCCCCCTAAATGTGCAAAATGCGCTACACCAGTATCGGCTCTACCCATACCCAACATAAGCTCTATGACTGCAAAAATAATCACAAAATACTTAGCTTTCATGGGTATAGGTGGAAACAGTAGCATTACTCTTGTATTGGGAAACTGGTATCCAAAACCCATTAACAACCCAAAAACTGCACCAGAAGCACCAACTACAGAATGCGGTTTTGTCAGAAAATACGCGTACTCCAAATCGGAATAGCTGCTGACTTTAAAATACCAAACAACCATATGGGTCAGCAATGCACCAAATCCACTAAAAAGATAATAAAACAGAAATTTTTTGGGGCCCCAGTAGTATTCCAGAGCGCTACCAAACATGTATAGACCAAACATGTTAAAAAACAAGTGGGTCAAGTTGGCATGCATAAACATATGGGTCACAATTTGGTAAGGTTGAAAATAACCTGACCTTGGCCAATGCATTCCTAGAACACCCGAATTCTCTTTCAATACGATTTGTGCGCCTATAAAAACCAATACATTTATAATCAGAAGGTGCCTTACAACACCAGTCAATGGGGGCATATTACTTAAATTTTTGATCTAACTCTTCCAGATCCAGATTAATGAAACATTTGCGACCACTCGGTGAACGATAAGGCATACTACAACCAAACAGCTGATCTACCAATGCGTTCATTTCCTCTATGTGTAAGGTGACTCCTGACCTTACAGCTGTTGCATTTGCAAGTGCAGCAGCCGCTTTTTCTTCGATCTTTAGATTGCTATCCACTTGATCGCGATATTGTTGGATAAATGTGTGCAGTAGACCTTCAATATCTTGATTATCATGAATTTGAGCTGGTGACCCATGCAGTACAAAGGTATTTGCACCAAATTCTTGAAGGTCAAAACCCATTTTTCGAATAGTGGGTAAAATTTCTAAAAGCAACTTAGTCTCTGTAGGTGAAAGCTCAATCACTTTAGGAAAAAGTGCCTGCTGTATAGGGATATTTTGTCCTTCTTGGGATTTCAAATATCGTTCATATAAAATGCGCTCATGGGCAGCCCGCTGATCTATCATCAATATCCCTGATTGTAAATGATAGAAAATATATTTGCGATGTACCTGATAAGGCATGCTGGCCCCATTTTCTCCAAATAATTCGTTGGATTCCTGACTCATAGCGCTTGGAATGCGCATAGTGCTGCTGTCGTCTGTCTGTCCAACGGGAAAAAGCTCTTCATACATGTGCATTATAGATGCTGAGCTGGGCCGGGGCATATCAGGAGCCTCTGTTGGTAATGTGGTCTTTCGGATTCCATTTAATGCAGACGGCACAATTTCCGGAGAAGAAAATCCTGCCAAGCGATCAAAATCCAGACTAGGTGCAATTTGATAATTGGCCAATGCGAACCGAGTAGCTACCTTAAGGTAATTGTAAATAATACGCTCATCTTCGAATTTGATTTCTTGTTTGGTGGGGTGAACATTTACATCAATCTGTGCAGGATCAATCTCCAAAAATATTACGTAAAAAGGAAATGAACCCTCTGTAAGGATATTTTCATATGCCTGTACTACGGCGTGGTTCAAAAAATAGCTTTGAATAAACCGACCATTGACAAAAAAATACTGATCACCTCTTTTTCGCTTTGCAATATCCGGGGTACCTACCAAACCATGTAACCGAATCAAGTCCGTTTCTTCTTGGATGGGAATTAGGCTTCTACTAACATCCTTTGCAAGGATGGCAACTATACGCTGCTTTAGATTGCCCGCTGCAAGTTTCATGACGGGACGATCATCTATATTGAAATCGAATGCTATCTCGGGATAGCACATGGCTATACGAATAAACTCTTCTTGGATATGGGCTTGCTCTCGTGCATCAGACTTTAAAAAGTTTTTTCGAGCAGGAATATTAAAAAATAGATTTTTTACGACTACCTGTGTGCCCGATTGAGCTTGGCAAGGTTCTTGAAGCTGAACTTTTGAGTTTTCAATCAAAATACGGGTTCCTATTTCTTGCCCCTGTAGCTTGGTCTTTAATTCAACTTGAGATACTGCCGCTATGGAAGCCAGCGCCTCGCCTCTAAATCCCATAGTGCGTATATTAAACAAATCTCCTGCTTCTTTTAATTTGCTGGTAGCATGTCGCTCAAAACACATTCTGGCGTCTGTGTCTGACATGCCGTGACCATTGTCGGTGACTTGTATCCATGTTTTTCCACCGTCTTTTATAGTAAGTGTAATCCTGGACGCTTTGGCATCGATTGCATTTTCCAACAATTCTTTGACAACGCTGGCAGGACGTTGTACTACCTCACCAGCAGCGATCTGATTCGCCAAGGAATCAGGCAATAAACGGATTAAATCAGCCATTGGAGCGAACTATCTTTTGGAAAATATCCAGTAACAAAATTACAATATTATCCCGGAATTTTGGAAAGTGGTAAACCCTTCCAAATTGCAGAATCTTGCTATTTCCCGCATAAACAATTTTCTTTTGTACATAGTTTCCTTAAAACGGCTACATATATGCAGTAAAAATATTTGTAATCAGTAGTATTGGCAAAATTAAAAACACCTAATATCGGCAATTTTGCACTAAAATTAAATAATGAAAGCAAAGGCATTTATAAAAAATGGGTTCAATGCGATATTAAACTTATTGTTTCCAAATCTCTGTGCTTGCTGCTATGAACACACTCCTATTTTGGAAAACATATTTTGTATTTACTGCGAAAACCGCTTCGGATATTGTCAATTTGACAATCTCGAGAAAAACCCATTAATGAATCGATGGATAGGTCGAATACCTGTTGCCGGTGGTGTTGCATTAGTGCACTTCAGAGAAGGAAACGAAGTCCAAATGTTACTTCATCGTTTAAAATATCAACGACAAAAAAGTATTGGATATGAAATGGGAAAGCGGTTGGGGATTCACATGCAGAAAATCTCACCTAGATGGATGTGGCCAGAATTCATTATACCTGTGCCATTACATCCTAAAAAAGAATATCAAAGGGGATATAATCAAAGCTATGTTATTGCCAAAGGATTAGCTGATGTCTTCCAAATTCAAGTGTTAAATAACGCTTTGTATCGTAAAAAAAATACCGTTTCGCAGACCCGAAAAAACAAAATGGAACGGATGGAAAATGTCCGAGATGCTTTTGAATTGAAAAATCCAGAGTGTATTAGCCATAAAAAAATCCTGTTGATTGATGATGTATTCACTTCGGGTGCAACCTTAGAGGCTTGTATAGAAGCTATTCAAAAAAACGGAAACCCTCAATCAATTGCTGTAGCTTGTCTTGCCATGGCAGAAGCTTAATCATACACTTGAAATCTTATTGATAATTCAGCTGTTAACCCAGAAAGGGTGTAATATTCAAAGCGCTGGATGTATAACTGACAGAAAATGGTAATTCAATCGGGTTGTTACGAGAATTTTACCATTTGCAGACTGAAAATGCGAAAATCACAATAAAACAGCTATTAGGAGATAGCTGAATATTCACAAAGTATAGATAAGTTTTCCAAGACTAGTCAATATCCATAAACAGCACAGCCATTGTGTAAATAAAAAAGCGCGAAAATCGCGCCTTTTTATTTTTGATATGTCTTATACACTTAACCTTCAAGTTTGAACTTGACCGGCAGAGTGTATCTTACTTTTACGGGCTTTCCTTGCTGCTTTCCGGGAATCCAAGGAGGCATGGATTTAATTACTCTCAAAGCTTCTTCATCACAACCCCCGCCTACTTCACGAACTACCTGAGGTTCTGTGACCCTACCGTCCTTATCCACCACAAACTGGATTACAACTGTCCCTTGGATACCATTTTCACGAGCGATGGTAGGATATTTAATGTTTTTAGCCAAATACTCAAGCAATTCGCGCTCACCAGATCCAAACTGTGGCATTTGTTCAACCCTCGTAAATACTTCTTCCTTTTTTGGAGCCTCTACAACTGGCGGAGCTACAGGGCCTGTGCCATATTCATCTAAAATACCTAAATCAACTCCATCTTCGCTACCCTCCTGAGTTTCTGTGCTAATTGCAATGTCCTTCAACTCTTCAATGGTTGGCGGCGGCTCTTCATCTTGAACCTCTTCATCAGCTTTTACCACAGGGGGTGTGTACCTTATAGTTGGTTTGGATGGTGGTGGCGGTGGCGGAACATCAGGGGGTGGTGGTGGCGGTGGCTCATCTGTCAATGGGGGAGGCGGAAGTAAATCCACCTTCACAATAATTTCTTCTTCAGCAAACTCTCCTGCTATTTTACTCACAAAGTCAGAAATCACAGGAATAAAAACGATGAGTAAGAAAAGTAGTGAACCTACGATGAGTCCGTTACGAACGTGTTTGTCGTACTCCTTACGAAGCACATAGGCACCATAACCTTTGTTTCGATTTTCGAAAACGATGTCGTCTATATGGGACTTAAGAATATCATTTGCTTCCATCGTTGTGTTATTTATAACGTATCAATACGTTTTTTAAATGAATAGTTCCGCCGGTGTGGCGAAAGAATTTACTCTTCCTCTTTAAACAATCCGTAAATAATCATAGAATCCGCCTCTGTGAAATCGACTAAAGCATAACGCTTCGTATTGGTTATGGTCATTTCATCCAAAATGTTGACCATATTTTTATACTTTGATGCCGCCATAGCTTTGATTAATACCACGAGCTCATCTTTGTCACCATATTGGCGCTGCACTGCGTTTTGTCGATCATAGATTACAGATTCAACATTCTTGGGTACAGAAAAATCTATAAAATTTACTTGTGGCTCTTTTACACCAATATAATAATAAAGAGTATCATTTTCACCTAAAATCAGGGTCAATGCCTTTGATTCCTTTATCACGGTAGTGTCTTCAGGTTTTTCTTCCTTGGCCGGCACATTCAGTTCCATAGCCTGGGGCTTACTCAATGTAGTAGCTAACATGAAAAAGGTAATCAATAGAAATCCCAAATCCACCATTGGAGTAAAGTCCACTCTTGTTGGAATCTTTTTGGACCGTCCTTTCCCGCCTCCTTTATCTTTTACTTCTATATCTGCCATTGATATGGTCTTAATTTAAGTTTACAATATTAAGCACTAGGCCATTTATTCTTCTACTTCTTCAGCAACAGGACCCGCAGCTCCTTTGAGCGTTGTGATCAGGTTAAACGTGTTGATTTTGCGCTCTTGGAGCGTGCTAATAACTTTCTGAATGTGTGGATAGGCTACGTAGCCATCACCGCGAATGGCTATTCGAACTCCTTCTGATTCAATTTCTTTCCTCGTTCTTAATTCGTTGTCTACAACCCTTGCTTGGTGAACCCAATCGCCTAATTCATTCTTTTTGCCGCCAGTAGTGTCCACAGGAATGCCAGATTGATTTGCAGCATTTCGTTGATCATTGGTCATGTCCAACAAACCAGGCAATTCAGCCATCGGAACACCAAAGCTTTCTAACAAAACGAATTCACTCTTTTGCTTTTCAGTGAAAGAAATACCATATAGTCCAGCCATTCTATCCAAGAGACTCTGACGCACTTTCTGGTTATCCACATTAAAAAACACCCTGCCATCCTTATCCACAGAAAGGAGAATAATATTCGACTCAGGAAGTTTTAATTCTGAGCGAGAAGCAGGCAAATCTACAACTACAGGTTCAGAGGAACGAAATTTGGCTGTCAACATAAAGAAGGTAAGCAACAGAAACGCCACATCTGTCATCGCGGTCATATCGATCCACGTTCCTTTCCGCTTTACTTTAATTTTGGGCATAAAAAGATTTCTTTAATTGTTAACTAATTAAACATTGATCATGGTGATCAACACTATTAATTCCCAAATTATTTGTGTCTAGCGGCAAACGTATTGGCAATGCTGAAGCTAGCTTCATCAATGGAATACGTCATGTTGTCAATTTTCGTGGTAAAGAAATTGTAAAATATAATAGCAAGAGCCGCCGTAAAGATACCCAAAGCCGTATTTATAAGAGCCTCAGAGATACCATTAGCGAGCTGAACAGGATCGGGTGCACCTGCTGTTGCTAATGCTGCGAAGGCCTTGATCATACCCAATACTGTACCAAAAAGAGCTATTAGGGTTGCAACCGAACCCATTGTAGCTAAGATTACAAGATTTTTCTCAAGCATAGGAAGCTCTAGGGCTGTTGACTCTTCGACCTCCTGGCGGATAGCCAACACCTTTTGTTCTTTGCTCATTTCGGTGTCTTTTTCCATCTCCTGATACTTCACTAAAGTCGCTCGAATAACATTTGCAACAGATCCACGTTGCTTGTCGCACTCATTTATAGCATCGCTTACATTGTTACTGTGTAGATGAAATTGAATTTTGCGTACAAAGGCCGGTATATCTCCCTTACCTTTCGCTTTATTTATAGTAAGGTAGCGCTCCACAGTAAAAGTTAGGGTAACCAAAAACAATGTCATCAAGAATGGAACTACATAGCCACCCTTATAAATCATACCTAAATAGTTTCCTGGAATGGGGTGATTGCTGTTGTCGCCTCCTTCAAAATTGCTACCATCTCCCATCACAAACAAAAAAACTGCCCAACCTACAGCAAGACACGCCACGATGGCAATACTGGCGAACATACCTGAACTTTTTGGGGCTTGTGTTTTGTTTTTGTTAGCGTCACTCATACTTTTTGATTTAATGATCAGTAAAAATAATTTCGGTTCAAAAATAAATCAGGTTTCATTTGTTTTGATTCAAACATTATTAACCAAAAGCAGTCAATAGGGTTCGAAATATTTTGAATGAAAACGAAGGTGCAAGATTAAAATAAATACGCGGCAATTCAAATAAGTAGAACGTATTTTTTTAAATTTAATATACCATTTCGGATGCAAATCTCGCCCCAATTCGCTGGATTTAAACCTTATAATCTATTAACTTTTTATTAATTAACGACCCTCTCTCCTATAAATCCTATTTGCAATAATCTGAGCTTCAGATTAAAGGAAATTTGTTTGCAATTGATTAAAAAGTTATGTTTTTAGTCAATCCGTTGAAGTTTGGCAAACTTCAACATTATTTTTTTCTCTTCATCAAAACTGTTTTCAAATCTTATAGTAGCCACCTTACTGTCATTATTACCTTCAACCTTAATTACTTGGCCCGCTCCAAAACGCTGATGTAGCACTTTTGAGCCAGGTACGATATGCGATATAGGACTGGGCTTAAAATCGTCCTGAATAGAGGCTGCAAAGGGTTTCTGAACAACAATTGGTCTTTTAAATAGCCCCCCCGAAACACCAGATTTTGGAGTAGAGTCCCGGCTTATGGTTTGTGCTGCTGATTCTTCAAAAAATTCCGGACGTATTTCATTTAAAAACCTACTAGGCTCACTGTACTTGATCTGGCCAAAGCGATACCTACTTTTGGCATACCCCAAAGTCAATATTTCCTTTGCCCTTGTTATGGCCACATAAAACAATCTCCTCTCTTCATCAAGTCCATCTCTTTGACTCAATGCCATGGCCGATGGAAACAGATTTTCTTCCATACCCACAACAAAAACAGAGCGGAACTCAAGACCCTTAGCCGCGTGCACAGACATTAATGCTATTCGCTCCTCTTGCTCGTCATCCTCATCTAGATCGGTAATAAGTGCCACACTTTGCAAATAGGAAGACAAAGATTTGTCTTGGGTATCCTGTCCTGGCAATAGCTCATCGTTCTCAACAAAAGTCTGTATGGCATCCAAGAGTGCTTGCACATTTTCTAGGCGACCCTGGCCTTCTGCTGAAGTATCTTGTTTAAGTTCAGGGACAATTCCGCTTTTATGTGCAGCATACATAGCCAGATCGTAGGCATTTAAAGTTTTGGATTTTTGTACCATATCTGCAATGAGCTGCAAAAAACTTTTTAATGCTCTGAAGCCAGATGGCTGTTCCTGAGCATGAAACACTGCACTTTGCCAAAATGAAATACCATTGGCATTAGCGTATTGGGTAACTTTCTCTAATGAAGTGTTGCCAACGCCTCTGCGGGGATAGTTTACAATACGGCGAAAAGCCTCATCGTCCATAGGATTGGCTATCAGACGAAGATATGCTAGTACATCTTTGACTTCTTTTCGATTGTAAAAGGACTGGCCGCCATAAACCCTGTAAGGGAGGTTATATCTCCGTAAATACTCTTCAAACAACCTTGACTGTGAATTTGTACGATATAAAATTGCTATTTCGCTGTTTTGAAGGTGCTGTCGGTTTTTTTGTTCCAAAATCAGATCGGCTACTCGTTTTGCCTCTTCTGTGTCTGAAACCGCCTTTATTAGCCTTATTTTTTCACCCTCTTGACGATCTGTCCATATTTCTTTGCGAATCTGTCTGGTATTGTAAGTGATGACATCATTGGCGGCTTGCACAATTGGCTTTGTGGAACGATAGTTTTGCTCCAGCTTATATATGCGTATTCCAGGAAAATCCTTTTCAAAGTTTAGGATATTATCTATAGTAGCCCCCCGGAAAGCATAAATGCTCTGAGCGTCATCACCAACAGCACAGATGTTTCTGGGACTGTCCGGATATAGCGATAGTTTTTTCAGTATGGCATATTGCAGATAGTTGGTGTCCTGAAACTCGTCTACTAATAGGTGAGAAAATCGATTCTGATACTTTTGGAGCACTTGCTCTGGGTTTTGATGCAATAGTCTGAACATTTGATACAATAAATCATCAAAATCCATAGCACCTGCCCTTTGACATCGTGCAACGTAACGAGCATAAATTTCTGCTACGCGGGGCATTCCGGCCGCTGTATCGGCTTGTATCAAACTAGGATCGTCTGCATATCCTTTTGGGGTAATTAAATTGCTTTTAGCGGAGGAAATCCGGTGTCTTATACTATTGGCAGCGTAACTCTTAGGATCTAGTCCGAGGTCTTTAACGATTCCAGTGATAAGACTTTTGCTGTCATCGGTATCATAAATGGTAAAATCCGACGGAAAACCTATATGCTTGGCTTCAGCACGGAGAAGCCTGGCAAAAATGGAATGAAAAGTGCCTGCCCATACCCGATTTACGTCTGATCCTACAACCGTAGCAATGCGCTCTTTCATTTCTCGGGCAGCCTTATTGGTAAATGTGAGTGCTAAAATTTTATCTGGAGCAACACCTTTGTCCATAAGGTATGCGATACGATAAGTAAGTACACGCGTTTTGCCTGATCCGGGACCGGCAATCACAAGCACTGGCCCATCCATAGTGGTCACCGCATCCAGCTGAACTTGATTTAACTCCTTAAGATAATCCATCATATAGCCCTTACTTGACCCAATATATAAAAAA
>CAYUZA010000012.1:0-31592 GCA_964449535.1 uncultured Saprospiraceae bacterium | reverse complement strand
ATAAAATTTTATAAAAAGCTCACATTGCCATACTTGATCTCGGTTCGTATTTTCTAAATCAAGTTCTGCGTAGATGTATCGTGATTCTTCGCTTGAAAATGCCTTGTAATAAATCCTTTCATGATCAGGAACATCATCGTAAGGGCCTTCATATAACCGAAATGACTTTAGGTTAAAATATGGGTTAGATTGATGCGTAACTATATCGCTAGCCTGTTCTATATAAAAAAACTTGGTAGCCTCACGCTCCCCTTCTATCCAAGCTTCCCAATAATAACTTCCTTTTTTCCAAAAAGCTCCTGCGTTCTTATTTCCCCAACCTTCACGGATGTAAATCACGGGGTCATATTTGCTTACCTTGCGCTTAAAGGTCAAATGACAAATTTCCTTTTTTCTTCCTTTATTGATCGAAAAACACTTCATCGCAACATTGACTTCCCAGAAGTCAACATCGAACAATTTATTGTAAAAGGATAATTCGGCATAAATATATGCAGTCTCTTGAGCGTCGAAAACCTGACGATATTTCTTTTTATTATCCGCAAGCCACTCCGTTGAAGAATATACTTTCAGCTCTTTGAATCTAAACTTCTTATCTGGCAGGGGATTGTTACCTGCTTCTGAAACCATGACTACTATATTTTGGGCTAAAATAACAAAAAAAACTCAAGATTTAAAACGCATAGAGCTATTTAGCCTAATATTAGTATTTTCATATTATTCAATAGCGAAGCCAACAACACCCCTAAAATTAGAAAGAAATATCGAATCTCCTTCCTCAGAAACTAGTGGCGACTGAAACTCAAGCATTACTTTTTGAATGTCGCGGCCCAAATCATCTTTTCGGTTCATCAATTCACTTTGCAGAATACGGATTTTTTGATTTGGCATACTTGTAAGATTATCCGTAGTATATACTCTACCTGATTTATCGGTGTAGGTAATTGTGGCCATTGAGAAACTAGGCTCTCCTTCAAGTTCCTCAAGAGAGGACGTAAATCCAACAAAATAAGGTAGTTGCAACTGCTCGTCTCTAATTTGCAAAACCAACTCAACATCTGCTACATGATCATTTTTACCTTCAACCCTCAACGCATAATTGCCGCTGCTGGCTACAGGAAACTCACCTGTATTATTTACAAATGTAGAATTCCAGCGGTAAAGTAAGTTGCAACAAGTTTGAGTATCAACCTTAGGCTTGATAATATTGCTCTGAACAGCGAAATTTTCTATGGCAATATCAAATTTATCTTTAAAATGCGCAGGGGTAAAAGTTCTACAGTAGTGTAAAAATGTATTTTGAAGCGATCCGTTGTTTTGTAAGCAAATTTTGTAGGAACTATTCGGATTTACATTTTCAATATTAAAATTCGGACCCGGGATAATTTGGTCATTATATTTCCAAAAAAGTCCTGAGGCCCCTTCATCATTCATTGTGTTTTTGAGATAATAAGTCTTACCCATGCCACTACGATTTCCTTTAATAGGGTAATTTCCCGGCAATAATACCGCAGCGGTATCCCCTTTTCCCTCATATATGCGGTTGTCTCGAATAGCAATACTAATCTTTTCTTGACTAGAATCTATAGACAAAAAAGTAGTCACAAAAATCCTCACACCTAGTGAATCAATAGTGTAGTCAGTCAATAAACGGTATTTCTCTGTTGAAAAAGCAAACGGCTCGCCATTCAATTCACCTTTCAATTCAAATACTTTTTCCGAATTGATCACAGGCGGAGGCAATTCGATTTCTTGACATCCTGAAATGAATAGGCTGAGTGCCAACACAGGCGCCCATGCTTGATGGATTAAATCTCTTATTATATTTTTTCTATCCATTTTATTTTAAACTATAATGTACATTAAATGAAAGCAACCAGTTTTTTTCTATTAATCCCTTTTGATTACTATTTATCGTTTCGAAACCTGGTGCTGCAAATTCATATTTTCTTCCATAGGTATCTGACACCCAATCCATTGGAATCATCTGTAAACTTAAACCTATGTGTAACCTATCTTGAACCTGTCTCGTATACCCCAAGGTGTAAGTCAACACAAGGGAGCGAATACCTTCGCGACTTATCCAGCCATTATCCAATTTTTCATATTCAAATGACATGTCTCCAGAGCGAATGTTTTCTTCGGCATATTCCAGACTTCCATATACCCCTAGAAGGTATTGTGGCGTTACTCCGGCTAAAAATGCATTTTTCCCTTGCCTAAAACCAAGCTGTAAAGGCACACCGACATACCATAAACTGCTTGGTCTTGTGACATAAGCATTGTCTTGTGGGCCTAAGAAAAAGGTTTTTTGGGTCGAGTATATTGAAGGGTCAAATGAACCCAACCTTACTCCACCTGCTAATGCCATTCGAACAAACCACTGACTGCTAAAGGAATAGCGGCCTTCTATACCCAGCTGTCCTCCTAATACCTTTTTAGAGGATTGGCTAATCCCCGGGTATGCTAAAATTTGGGTAAACATCAAAGATTCCCAATAGGGTCTAAACGATGGCCGTGAAATAGGCTTTCTTATATCAGGAAGGGTGAGTAATGAATTATTATTTGGAGTCACGAGCAATGTGGGTAACGGCAAGGTTGCTAACTCATTTGCGTTTGAAAGTACTTCTTCAGGTAGAAAATTATTTTGAATTTCACTTGTCTCTGAGCTAAGCATTTCTGAAATGTTCGAACTGGGAAGTAGAACGCTTACATTTTTATCATTTGGGTTAGCTTCTATTACTAACTTGGCCTCCACATTGATATTTTCAATACTTGAAGTTCCAAATTCTACCTTATTAACCAACCCGTTGTTAAACCTGTTTTCCCTCAAATTAGAACCCTCAGATTTCACAGATCTAGCTGAAAAATTCTCTTTTGATTTATTGGTAACTTTAGTAGTTACATAAGCAAGATCACCAGAATTTAGTGTAGAGCTTGCTTTGGTTATTTCTTGATTGATTAATGATTGTTCCTCGAATGAAGTCTTAATAATAGCTCCATCATTTGGGGAGGTCAATGTTAATTGAGTTGTTGGGTCAATATCAGCGGGTGTCGTAAAATAAATAGTCGCGAACCATATCAGTCCGGCAACACCTATTAAAGCGGAAAAAGCCAAAATTCTCCGTATCCATAGGCGACGGCGATAATGGCGGTCCAGCATGGTACTGGCGGATTGCCAGTAGGCCTCTTTCATAGCAAAGTCTCCTTGCTCAAAAGATTTTTTTATAAAATCATCCATATCCATGGTATCAAATAGGATAGTTTAGTCAATTTAAGTTGAATCTTTTTCCGTGCTTCGTGAAGGTGCCATTTTGAAGTGCCCTGGCTTATACCCAACGCAGAAGCTATTTCATCGTGTGTCATTCCATCTAATACATACATATTAAATACATTACGAGAAGTATCAGGCAATGTATTTATAAGTGTAAGCAGATACTCATAGCTCATGTTTGATTCTGCATGATTATGTGCAGAACCTTTCTCCAATCGCTCAAATCCTAATTCAGGAAAAGAAGTCGATTCCTTATACTTTTTATTCTTATGATAATCTGTAATTATGGTATTAATCATAATTCTTTTAATCCATGCCTCAAAAGGCACTTCTGTTTTATATGTATGCAATTTGGTGACGATTTTCAGAAACCCTGTATTTAGCATTTCTGCTGCCTCATCTTCACTTTTCCTATACCGCATACATACAGACATCAAGCTACTAAAGCAGGCTCTGTAAAGCTCATAATGCGCTTTACGATCATCTTTCATACACCGCTTTAGTAACTCTTCACTTACCATCCTTCCTTATTATCTGCCGCAAAAATCCAGTTCAGAAAAAACTATGGCTATGGCTTACTCCTTTATGATTTTATGATAGCTAGATGCCCCACTTGCATTCTCAATGTGCAAAATGTACATACCTGAAGGCAGATGCGAAGTATCTAAATTGACATCAGATTTTCCTCCATCCAATGAGCTATTCAAAACCGTTTGACCCTGCCAATTTACAAGCGAAACGCGTATTATTTGTTGGTCTTGATCTGAATGAGAGGCCTTAACGATAAGATTTCCGTCAAAAGGATTTGGATAAACCAATTTACCCATTACAACTTCATCATTGTCTTTAAGTGTGATGGAGCCTTCTGGCAATTTAATACATTTTTTAGCTCTGCATCCAGTATCATACAATACAGACAAACAAACTGTACCAGGACCCAATACCTCTGTAGACTCAGTCTGAGTGCCATTTGACCAATTAATACTCACAAAATTACCTCCAGAAGGTATAGCGGTAACCTTCCAAAGCCCAATAGGATCCTTGAGCTCAGTTTGAATATCTACCATACAAGGAACAGGATTTACCCCGAGGACAGGACCACAAAATATATCGCGGCAACCATCAGAAAAAGTAGCTGTCACACAATAAATACCTGGGGTCGAGACTTGAATAGTCGACGTTGTATCTCCAGTGCTCCATAGATACTTGACCTGATCTTGAGGCCTATTGTTAAGCGCTCGTAACAAATACTGAGATCCTCCTAGATTCAAAGTCGAAAACCAAACTGCACAGTCCTGACCTTGACCAAAGTGAATTTGTCTGACATCAAAACATGCGCTGTCCGTACAACCTGTACCTTCATCAAACAAAAACACGCAATATCTGCCAGGTTGGGTGACTTGAATTCCTCTGGTAGTATCACCTGTGTCCCACTTAAAGCGATAGTTGCCAGAACCTTTAGCTATAGCCTGCAATCTTACAATACTAGGGTCTGGGCTATACCGAAGAGAAATGGTAACGCCGCAGTTCTGTACATCCGAAGTATTGACATCCACACAATCTGTAGCTCTACAACCGTTTACATCTGTTACCGTAACACAGTAAATATCTGATCTGCGCACCTGAATATTTTGAGTAGAATCACCAGTAGACCACTGATATCGAACGATATCTTGTCCTACAGCAACTAGATTATAGCCTCCAGAAGGATTGGGTAAAACCACAATTCTTACAGAACAATCATCTGATGTGTCTACACATATTTCAAAATCCTGACGCAAATCATAGCCTTCTGATGATTGCCAATTGCGATTACGTGTTATAATCGTTTTATCACAATCTTCCAAAACAAAATTGAATGTTCCCTGCTGTGAATTATTGGCGAGCAACCTTTCAAAAGTGTACACACCATTAGAATCTGTTACTACCGTTGTATCAGATGGATCGTTAGCAAAAAAACGAATTCTAACTTCATGGTTTGGCACTGGACCACTAGTTTGGAATACTTGACCAGTAAGACGCAAAGTTGGAACTTGAGCATATGTGCTAATGGAGACAACTACATTAGACACAAAAACAAACATTAAAAGTGTAAAAGAATATTTCATGATTTGGACTTTAAATAAGTTATACCTTGATTTAGATAAAATGGTTGGTAAAAATAAAAAAAACTTTTGCTGTGATTGCATTTTGCAGAATATTGCCTCAAAAAGCTAAATAAAAAAGGGCGTCTCCTCTTTTAGAGACGCCCCCACAACCTTAAAATGCGCACAATTATGAAAACGCAAATTTATATATTAATTAACATGTTAACAAAATTAGTGACAAAATTTAACACTAATAAATACATAATATTTATTTATATATATTTATTGCTTATAAATAAAAGGATATGACTCTAATAGGTTCTTTTGCATCAGGTAATAGTATAGTCATGTTACTCGAAATAAAAATGAATGAAGTTGATCTAGTGGTAAAAAATTGGGGGAAGATATGTTTTAACATACATTCCCCCAAAAAAAGTGTGGAGCTGGCGGGATTCGAACCCGCGTCCAGTTAAAGCACCGAAAAGCTTTCTACATGCTTAGTTTTTGATTTGAATGTTCGGGTGTGGGTTGGCTCAAAAACAAACTATACACACCTTACTCCCTAAATTTCGGAAACAAATCGAGATACTTTTATTTCCTATTCTGCATTTTGATGATATGCAGCATTCTCATATAGCAGACATCAGAGAAGCGGCATAAAGGCATACTAATTCCTAGAATTAGGCAGCCAAGGCGTAGTTAGATTCGCCAATTATGGTTTGATAAACATTTTTAACGGAGTGTATTATCATGCTCCGGCATGCTTACTGAACGATCATCTTTCCTGTCGATTCCATTCAGCCCCAATATATTATATAAGACAAAACCTTGCGAAAAATAGTTCCCGGTTAGCGTAAAATCAGAAATTTTTGTTGTTGTTCATGGCCTTTCGTACAGAACCATGCTGTAAAAGTAATTCTTTTGCTTCATCATAGTTTACGTTGATATGCTGCATAAGCATTCGTACTCCGCGATCTACTAACTTATCGTTAGTGAGAGCCATATCCACCATTTTATTATCGAATACTCGCCCAAGTTTTATCATGGTAGCTGTACTTATCATATTTAAAACCATTTTCTGAGCAGTTCCAGCCTTCATCCTTGTACTCCCTGTCAAAAATTCGGGTCCCGTGGGAATACATACCGGAAAGTCAACCAGCTTTAGTAAGGGGGCCGAAGGATTACAAGTAATACATCCAGTTATGAGTCCATTAACTTTGGCCTCTCGTAATCCTCCTATTACATAAGGAGTCGTACCTGATGCAGCAATACCAATGAGTAAATCACCAGCTGTAACCCCTCGCTCAAGTAAATCCTTCCACGCGCCATACTCATCGTCTTCTGCACCTTCCACAGCTTTCCTGATTGCTTGGTCACCTCCAGCTATTATACCTATTATCCAATCATCTCCAACCCCAAATGTCGGAGGACATTCAGAAGCATCCAATATTCCAAGACGACCACTAGTACCAGCCCCAATATAAAATACACGACCACCTGACTCTATGGTTAAAGCAGCTTGCTCTACAAGTTTTTCTATATCATTTAATTGTAAAGCAACTATGTGAGCAACCTTTTGGTCCTCTTCATTAATGGCAACCAATATCTCTTTTATAGATTTAAGTTCAAGATTCCTGTGAGGTGAATCCTTCTCAGTTAACCGCCAATCTTCTGATTCCTGCATATCAACTCAAACGATTTGTAAATTAAAGCACATTGGATAAAGGTAAAACCGTAATTCCAAAGGCCGTTCTTCTGAGTCTGTAAATTATTACAAAGCCCCATTATTACCTATGCAGCCTATACATTTAATTAGACTGCTTTGATTTACTCTCTACAACTGTCATACCATCTGTAAGCTTTTTAGAAATGCTTGAAAATGGACCACTGATCACCTTATCACCTTTTGACAGTCCAGATTTAACTTCTATATAGGTATCGTCCTGCAGCCCAGTTGTGACTAAAATTTTCTTGGCTTTTCCTTCAGATAAAACAAACACTACCTCTTGTGCTTCCAATTTTAATCCGTTTTTTTTCTGCGCTGGACCCTCAATTTCTTCATCTTTATCTTCATCTTCCACATTATTGCTTTCTTCTGGATCTCTGGTGGTAACACATTGTACAGGAACCGCAAGCACGTTTTCAGCAAGGGCTGTTTTGATATTTACAGAAGCGGACATACCTGGTCTGAAAGGGCGCATATTAGTTTGTAATAAATCGCTATAGCTTGAAGGATCCAATCTAATTTTGACTGTAAAGTTGGAAATTTGATCAGCAGACAATGATGCTTGAATGCCTCCTGATGATGGCAAGGAGGCTGCATTTGCGATTTGATATACTTTTCCACTAAATTTTTTCCCTAAATAAGCATCCACTTCAATTTCTGCTTCCTGATCCAATTTTAAACGCAAAATATCACTTTCCGTGACTTCTACCTGTACCTCCATGAAATCCAAATTAGAAATACGCATCAATTCTGTACCCGTCATCTGAATGGTACCCACAACTCTCTCTCCCTTTTCAACATTCAATCGGGATACGATGCCATTGGTAGGTGCATAAATAGCAGTTCTTTGAAGTGAAGTTCTAAGTTCACTTAGAGTTGCTTCTGCACTTTTGACAGCATATGATGCAGCATCAATATTGGACTGGGCAGACTTTACGGAAGCCTCCGATGCTCTAAAGTTGGCTTCCAAGCCTTTTAATCCAGCTTCGGAAGCTTCGAGGTCAAGCTTACTTATAGCGTTGTCTGTATACAAAGCTTTGTTTCTTTGGAATATCTGACGAGCATTTTGAAGTTGTGCTTCTATTTGTTCGCGCTGAGCTATAGCACTCTGCCACTGAGCTTCAGCAATGGACCTTTGAGATTTAGCAGTGTTTAAGGCTGCATTACCTCGCTCAACAGACGATAAATATGTATCAGGATTAATTTTTACCAATAACTGCCCCTTAATCACAGAATCTCCCTCGTGTACAAACAATTCAACGATCTCACCCGAAACATCTGAACTTATCTTGACTTCTGTGCTTGGATATATTTTACCGCTGGCGCTCACCAATTCTTGAATATTTCTTTGTTCCACAAGGGCCGTCTGAACTTCCTCTCCTTTGCCGGATTTATCCCTACCGACAAGCCAAAATAAAACTACAGCCCCCAATACAATGGCTATCAACCAAATCCAGGTCTTCTTTTTCATAAACAGGTTTTTTATTAAAATGTAAAGTCATTTCGGGTGTAAAATTCCAGTACTTTTACTTTAAATGCATAATCATATTTTGCTCTTGCGGCCTGAATACGTGCACTTAATAAACGGTTTTGCACTGTATTGAATTCAAAAAGCGAAACTGTTCCATTAGCATATCTTTTTTCAGTATCCAAAAATGAACGCTGGGCAGCAACTTCGTTTTTATCGGCAGCTTCCTTGGCTTTTCGAGCAGCTAATGCATCTGCTCTGGCTATCTCCACCTCATTTCTCAATTGCTGAAGAACTTGTTCCTGCTGAATTTCCGTTTGTCGCTGTTGGACTTGAGCTCGTTGGACATTGCCCCGAATCGTTCCCTGATTATAAATGGGAACACTAAGCTGTATTCCAACGCCTATACCTAGATTTTGATTCAATTGATTAAAATAAGGATTATTAGCAAATACGGGAGACTGCTGAAAGAACTGAACCAATCGCAAGTCGCCATCCAATAATATAGGCGTTGCAGGACTGATTACAGAGTCAAATCGATCAATCCTCCTAGAAAGAGAAGAAAAATTAGTATTTAAATTTCCAAATAAGGTTAGAGTCGGAAAATATCCACTAGATGCTATTCGGCGAGCGGATAAGGCACTTTGGGTTCTAAATCTAGCTGCTGCTACCTGAGGCTGATTTTGCTCTGCTTTTTTAAAAACTTCAGCTGCCCCCATACTAAGCACATCTTCTTCAATCTGCACATTATAATCCTTAACATCAAAGCCCTCTAAATCATCTAATTGCAGTGCCAATGCCAGATTAAGTTTACTCAATAGTAAAGTGTTATCTGCACTAACCAGCAATTGTTCATCGCTTAGTAGTTGACTTTCTGCTTCCAACTGATCCCCAAGCAACCTGGCTCCGTTTTTTACCAAAGACTGTACCTGTGACAGTCTTTTTTTGGAGAATTCAAGGTTATACTTAGCTATTTCAACATTTTCTTTTGCCAGCAAAATATTAAGGTATAATGAGGCAATATCGAGCGCCACCTGATTGGCTGTTTGTTTGGCATCCATTTGAGCAGCTGCTAAATCAAACCCCGTTCTTCGGATAGTATGTTGAATGTTTCCACCATTATAAAGGACTAACCCTGTATTTATAGCGAAACCATTAGTACTTAATGCAGCATTTTCGAATGCATTGGTAGTGGGGTCTATCGTTCGACCAAATCTAAAACCATAATTGGTCCCGAAACTAAGTGTTGGGAAGCGCGCCTCCAAGGCGTTTTGCTTGATGGTCTGCGCAAGTTTTGTGTTGAGATCAGCTTGCCTAATAACTAAGTTATTTTCCCTGGCGTGCTTCAAACATTGTTCTAAGGACCAACCCTCTTGTCCATTTACAATCCATATGTTGAAAATCAGCAGTAGCAGGGTACAAAAAAAACGTAAACCAATAAACATGCCTGAAATTTTAACCGAAAATAAATATCGCTGTCTAAGTAAGAGAAAAAAATATACTAAAGATATATTTCAGTTGATGAAATTAATCAAATATGAGGATGTATTCAAATACCTCTTTCAAATACTTCAATTGGAAAGTCCCCTACGTTCGAGCCAAACCAATAAAACTACACCTACTAAAAAAGCTAATAAAACGCCCGGCCAATGAGATGCTTCCGGATAGTCTGCAGGTAACACATTAAGCTCAGCTAGGATCTTGGCTTTTCCCTCAGGCAGCAAACCTTGATCTTTGTATATCAACCCATCACTTCCCAGCCAGGTAGTGGCTATGCGCCAAGGCCAAATCTTGAACAATGAACCTAGCAAAAAACCAGCCATCACTGAAAGCGTTTGGACGCGATAGGATTTTAATGTCCACGATATTACCCTTGAAAATACGACTACCCCTACCCCACAGCCCAATCCAAAAACCACTAAAACAACAAGCGCATCCGTAGAAAACGTAGTCAATAAAGATTTGAAAGAGCCTAAGACATAGTGATATGCTCCCATTAACAATAGTATAAAGCTACCGGAAATACCAGGTAACATCAATGCTGTAATGGCAATTGCACCGCAAATAAATAAGTACCAAAGTTCCGTGCTTCCTTCAGTTGGGCTCATTCGAGTGATAAAAAAGGCAACCAAAGTACCCGCAACAAACCAGCCCCACATTTGAAGATTTAACCGACCGGCACTTCTCATTACAAATACGGCAGATGCAAGAATGAGACCGAAAAAAAATCCCCAAACATAAAGTGGAAAATGCTCAAATAAATACGTTAAGCCAAACGCTCCTATCACAAGCCCTCCGCCCATGCCTATAAATAACAATATCAAAAAGTAACCATCTACCGCACGCCAAATAGCTCCTATATTAGGTTGCTTAAATAATGAAAAATTGAATGCCTTAATGGCGTTCATTAAACGTTCATAGATACCAGTGATAAAGGCTATAGTACCGCCAGAAACACCAGGAATAATCTCGGCCACCCCCATTGCAGCGCCTTTCAACATAACTTGCCAGCTAACGGATTGCTTCATTAAATTTCAAATTTTGATCAAAGGTAATATAATTACAAATGCACCTCCGCTATTGTTAGAGCTTTCTTCATTGTCTAGAGGCTACGATCAAACCAAAATAAAATACTTTGAAATTTACAATTTAACAAACCTATAAAAATTTGATTTCTGTATATTTAGACGCCACTATATTTGCTTAATTCAATATCAAATCAATGAATCAACTCATGCAAATTCCGCAAGAAGTACTTCTGAAAATAGCTAAGGAAGTAGGAACTCCCGTCTACATTTACCACGCTGAGAAAATTAAGGCCCAATATGAGAGACTGAAAAAGGCTTTTTCTGTTCCTCAATTGCAAATACACTACGCTTGCAAAGCCTTGACTAATATACATATCCTTTCTTATATCAAAAATCTGGGAGCAGGATTAGATGCTGTTTCCATTGAAGAGGTACAATTAGGGCTCAAAGCTGGCTTTTTGCCTAAGGATATAATTTTTACACCCAACAGTGTGGCCATGAAAGAAATAGAAGATGCCATGCACTTGGGCGTTCTTCTTAACATTGATGATATTGAAGCTTTGGAGTATATGGGACTCTACCACCCTGAGCACCCAATTTGCATTCGAGTAAACCCACATTTGATGGCGGGTGGAAATGCCAATATTTCTGTCGGTCATATAGACTCCAAATTTGGGATTTCTATTCATCAGATACCCCATGTGCTACGCCTAGTGAAAAGGTTAAATATAAAGGTAAATGGCCTACACATGCACACAGGTTCAGATATTCTAGATCTCGATGTTTTTAAAAGAGCTGCATCTATTCTTTTAGATATAGCGGATTATTTCGAAGATTTAGAATATATTGATTTTGGAAGTGGCTTCAAAGTAGCTTACAAACAGGACGATTACGCAACGGATATAGAGGCTTTTGGCCAATCATTTAGCAACCAATTCAATGCCTACTGCACTCAAAGAGGCAAAAATTTGCAGGTTAAATTTGAACCTGGTAAATTTCTGGTAAGCGAAGCGGGCTACTTTTTGGTGCAGACTAATATGATAAAGCAAACTACTTCAACGGTATTTGCTGGGGTAAACAGCGGTTTCAACCACCTTATCAGACCCATGTTTTATCAGTCTTACCACGAAATAGTTAATTTAAGCAACCCTCTGGGTCAACCTAGGATCTACAATGTTGTTGGGTACATTTGTGAAACAGACACTTTTGCGTATGACCGAAAAATAGCTGAAATCAGGGAAAAAGACATCTTGTGTATGCACAATGCGGGTGCTTATTGTTTTTCCATGTCGTCAAATTATAACTCCAGGGTCAAACCCGCGGAAGTTTTATACAAGGATGGACATTGTGTACTTATCAGAAAGCGAGAAACCCTGAGCGACTTACTGGCTACAACACCCTTGAATCCCATTCCTTGCTTTTAATAGAAGTTACAATATGCTCGTAATCACAGCAATGGCCAATCCAAGGATTATAATTAACATTCGCTGAATGGAAATCCGATGATTTTCTTCCAATTCAAATAAAATGGTCGTAGCCACATGCAAAAATGTACCAATAACCAATGCCATCAACAATGAAAAACCTTGTTCAGTCCAAGTGAAAAGATGGGTAGACCAGGCTCCTATGGGTGTCATAAGGGTGAATAATGCAAGACCTGCAATCGTTTTAGTAATTGAAAAACCTGCACTAGCAAATAAAGCGCCCAATGCGATAGCTGCCGGTATATGATGGGCAATAATGCCCCAAAATAATTGAGTCCCCCCAGTTAACAAATGGTGGTGATGGTGACCATGATCATGTCCGCTATGGTCATGATGATCATGATTAAGCATATGTTCAAAACCCTCTGCCAAAGGCATTCCTTCGATAAATGAGTGAATACTAAGCCCTATCAGCACTTGTATAGCAAATGCATTGGCACTTTTGGCAGAATCTAAATGGACATGCCCATGCTCCACGCCTTTCGACAACCCTTCCAACAACAATTGAAGAAGAAATCCAGCCAAAACCATTACACCAACCCAAATGCTACCTCCCTGATATGCTGCTGGAATCAAATGCATGAAGGTAATACCCAAAATATATGCTCCCGTAAAGGACATTAGCCATTTGATCGCTCGCTGATTGCCTTTGAAATAAAAAACAGACAACAATCCAGAGCCAAAAACTAAAACTATAAACAAAAGGGATTTTTCAATACTCATGACAATATCTGTTCATTAAACGAAATTAAATCAAAGGTAACGTAGAGTTTTAATTTAATTGCAACAGGGTTACAATTATTCTTTTAAGAAAGTATTAAGTAATACTTTGAAAGCTGTATTCGTTAAATAACTATTCAATTACGATGGCTAATAAACCGAAACATTTCTCTTAATCAAAAACATGACGAGCACTCAATTTTTGAGTAATAATTACATTTAAATATATTTATTTATTACAAATAATCGTAATATATAATACTTTTGCAAACCATATTTGCGTAATTTCCGTATACAGATTAAACATTAATAGCATGCGAACTCTATTTTTCATCCTGATCCTGCTTTCAGTTTTATTTACAGATATGTTTGCCCAAAGAACTCAATTCTTTCAGGAGGCAAATGCATCTTTCAAGAGAGGCATGGACTTTTATGACAAAGAATTATTTGCATTGGCACAGCAAGAGTTCGAAATTGCATCCAAGCAACTTAAAACCCCCTCTGATCATGAAACCCAAGTGCTAAAGACCCAAATTCAAATCATGTACGCCCTAAGCTCAGTGCGAATGGAACAACCCCATGGAGAGCAGCTAGTCATGAGTGTTGTCAGAGAAAATCGTGGATCCACTATGGCCAATAGGGCATTGTATGAATTAGGTAATTTTTTTTATGCTAAAAAGGAATACGAAAAGGCATCCGAAATCTATGCTCAAATAGATGGCCCAGGCCTAAGCAATGAGCAAAATGGTGAGGTACGTTTCAAACAAGGATATGGGCACTTTGTCAAACAGCGCTTTGCCGCAGCTAAAACGGCATTCGCCTCAGTCAGACAAAACAGTGGTGACAATTACTACCCCGCCAACTATTATTATGCCATGTCCAGTTTTTATCAAAAGCAATATAAAGATGCCGTAGCTGGCTTCAAGATAGCGGCTGGGAATAAGAGATATGCGGCACAGGTTCCCATATACATTACACAAATCCACTTTGCTCAGAAAGAATTCGATGAGGTTATCTCCTTCGGAGAAAAAGTACTTAAAGATCCAACCGTACAGAAAAAACCAGAAATCGGACAGCTGGTTGGACAAGCATATTTTGAGCGTGGAGATTATGCAAGAGCACTTCCCTACCTCAATGAATATGCTGATCGCAGCAACCAACTGAGCGAAGTAGAATCCTATCAAATTGGCTACGTAAACTATCAGGCAAAAAACTGCGATAAAGCCATTCAATACTTCAAAAAAGCTACACTAGCGAATAACGAAATGGGCCAATTGGCAACCTATTACTCGGGTGAATGTTATCACCGCGTCGGGGAAAAGGCACTGGCAAGAAATGCTTTCTCCAAAGCAGCAACCTTAAGCTTTCGTCCTGATATTCAAGAGGATGCCGCATTTCAATTGGGCAAGCTCTTAGTAGAACTAAAAGCAGACAAGGAAGCCATTCAAACCTTAATGCGTTTTGAAGCTGGGACAAAATATTATGATGAATCTCAAAAATTGATTGCAGACCTTTTGCTTGAAACTCCTGACTATCAGTTTGTTCTTAATACAATTGATAAAATAAATAATAAAAGTAGCGGAATAAATGAGGCTTATCAAAAAGCATGCTACAACAAAGCAGTAGCTCTTTACGACAATAAACAATTAGATGAATCATTCAATTTTTTCGAAAAATCCCTCCAATATCCAGTAAACGCGAAGATAAAAGCAATTGCAGTCTATTGGAAAGGAGAAATATACCATCAGCAAAAAAAATATGATCAAAGTATTAAGGAGCTAAATCAGTTTTTTTTGCTGGAAAAAGCCTTGGCAACTAGACAGAGCGAATTGCTGCATCTAGCGAATTACACACAAGGATACAATTACCTTAAAAAAAATGACCACCAAACAGCTTTGGGAAATTTTGAAAAAGCAATTGATGGCATTAAAAAAGAACAAAACCAAATACAAGACGCCATTCTTAAAAACAATATTTTTGGTGACGCAGTGCTTCGAGCAGGAGATTGCCATTTCAAACGCAACCGATATCGGGATGCAAGTCGCTTTTATAACGAAGCGTATACCAATAAATACAGTGGATATGATTATGCACTATTCCAAAAAGCCATCATCAGTGGTTTGGAAAATAATAATCGACAAAAGATTAGTCAACTAGAAGAACTGGGAAGGTTATTACCGAATTCCGGTTATGCTGATGATGCCCTATACGAACTTTCTTTTGCCTATGAAAATGAAGGGGAAGTTAAAAAAAGTAGGGAAGCGCTTGAGAAACTTGTCAATGATTATAGAAAAAACTCACACCTCGTAAATGCTGCGTATCTCAAACTAGGACTCTTGTATTACAATTCAGGAGACAAACTAAATGCCATTTCCCAATATAAGAATGTGTTCAAAAATAACCCTAGTAAAGAAGAATCGGAAGCAGCTTTAAAAGCAATAGAAGAAATTTATGTTGCTGACTTAGGTAAACCGGATGATTATTTCAAGTTTTTGGAGACAATACCAGGTTATCAAGTAAGAAGCGATGCGAAAGATTCTCTCACATTCAGAGTAGCTCAGGTACAATTTGAAAATGGAAACTATGATAAGGCAATTTCTGGATATACAGATTACCTCCAAAAATACCCGAAGGGTGGCTATACACTTCAAGCAATATATAATCGAGGTGAATCATATTTAATTCAAAAAAACTACAGTTTCGCGTTAAAAGACTATGAGCAAATTGTCAATTTAGGTCAAAATACATATTTGGTAAAATCGCTGGAAAAAGCAGCCATTATAAGCTACAACCATGCATCTGATTTCAATAAAGCATTTGATATGTACAGCCGAATGGAAGAAATTGCCAGCGCTACTGAGCTTAGATTTGAAGCTCAATTAGGTGCCATGCGAAGTGCCTATAGATCCTCAAATGTTAATGGTACAATCAAGTATGCAGATAAAGTTTATGAGAATCCATTGAGTCAAAAAGACCAAAAGGCAAATGCTCGCTATTATAAAGGCAAAATGCAATACCAAAATTCAAAGTGGGATGAAGCTATTGCTTCCTTGCAAGAGGTAGTAAAATTATTGGACAATGAAACTGGGGCTGAGTCCGCATATCTCATAGCCGACGCTTATGCCAAGAACAATCAAGCCGAGAAAGCTGAGAGTCAAGCAAGACTTGTGCTTGAAAATTTTGCGGCATACAGTATATATGTTGCACGTTCTCTGATTTTGCTATCTGACTTGTATGTCCTCAAAAAGGACTGGGTAAGCGCAAGAGCTGCATTGGAAGCCGTAATTGAAAATTTTGATGAAGATGTCAATATATTAAATGAAGCTAAAAATAAACTCTCCAAAGTCAAGGAATTAGAACAAAAAGATGCCAATAATTCCAAGAAGAAAAATAGTGAAGAAATTGATTTCAACGATTTTAACAAAAACTAATAGTATTTGTCTGCTCAAACAATAAATTTAAAAACCATGAAATTAACACATAAATTTTGTTTCGCTTTGTCATTGGGCTTTTCAACTACTATGATCTTTGCCCAAAACGACCTGCCTTCCGGGACTGTAGAAATTGTAAAATCTTTCGATGCAAGACTTGAGGAAACTGACAAAATCAACACCCGCCCTGCAGAATTTGAATCTACTCGCAAAAACCGGCAATTTACCTACGAACTAATCCCCGGCACAACAAAAGTAGATTACAAAATGCCTGACATAAAACCTTTAGCTATGGCAGCCGAAAAACTGCCAACGTTTCACAAAGGTTTTGTAAAGGCTGGATTCGGATATCCCATTTCTCCTTATGCGGAGGCGGCGTATTTATTTACTAATGTGCCAAATTTGGAATTATTAGCTTACGCAAGACATCACTCAGCCAATGATGCTAAAAAAGAAAATCTGCGTTTTATGGACAATGATTTTAGTATCAAGGCAACCTATTACATCCAACAAAGTCATGCAGCAGAGGCCAATATTAGATACAGTCTCGACGATTATTATTTCTATGGTTACAATCCTGAGGACACCAGTTTTTCGAAGAAAGATGTTAGAAGAAGATTTAATACGGTTGACGGTGGGATCCGATTTTTTAACACAAATGGCGAGAAAAGGCAACTTTATTATCACGCCAATCTGCAGTTTTATAGCCATAAAGACAATCTGGAAGCGGGTGAAACAGGCACGCAAATTCAACTTGGAGTTAAGAAATTTTTAGCTGGCAAACATGCGCTTTTCGCCAATTTAAATACGGATCTCAGTACTTACAAAGATACAGCTGAACAAAAACTAAATAACTTCTCCTTAAATCCAGGGGGTATTTTGAATACAGATTATTTTTCACTCAGAGGAGCAGCTCGTATTAACTCTTTTCAGGACGAATTTTTCTTTTTTCCTGACCTGCTAGCACAGATAAAATTATTAGAAGGCGCTTTAACGATTAATGCTGGTTGGGAAGGAAATTTTTATAAGAACAGCTATCGAAACTTGACCACTTACAATCCATTTTTGAGTCCTTTGCCTGGTGAAATCAACAACGCATCTTATCTAGATTATTTCGGTGGTGTTTCAGGAATATCCGGTGAGTGGCGCTACGATTTAAGAGGAGGTTACAAGGCGACCCAAAACATGGCATTGTTTGTCAGTAATTTTCAAGTACCTAATCAATTTGATGTAATATATGATTCAGTCAAGATTTGGTATGTTAAACCTTCTTTACACACTAGATTGTTCGAAACGTTAACCTTGGGCTTAGAAGCTACCTACAATCATTTTACGCCTTCCAATGCAGAAAAAGCATGGCAAATACCTGAATTGGAAGCTAATCTCAGTATAGCTTATCGAACGAACGACCGAAAATTCCAACTGCGTAGTGATATTTACTTCATGAATGGTATCTCATATCTCACGGAAAACAATGAGGCGGCTCGCCTAAATACCCTCTTTGATATTTCTGTAGGAGCTGATTACCAATTTACACGAAATGTAGGTGCATTTTTACAGGCCAATAACCTTGCGTCCAATCGTTGGCAACGTTGGTTCAATTATCCTACTTATGGTATCAACGTACTTGGCGGCATTTTTGTGAAATTCTAATCTAAGAATAACTAGGCATCCGCTTTTTCAAAGACTATTGAGCTATTAATTTGGCAATATCATAAAAGGTAATGTCCGTCATACTTCGATCCAAAGCCATTTTCTGTAGTCGGTCGGGATAAGTATCGGTCACAAAAATTTGCCCATACTGCTGATTATCACTGATAATACTCATCAAATAGTCAATGCGAAACGGATCAAGCTTGTCAAATACATCATCTAGTAACAATATAGGACGCACTTGAAGCTGCAGCGATAAAAAATGGTATTGTGCCATCTTAAGTGCAAATACAGCTGTTTTGATTTGTCCTTGCGAGCCTGATTTGTGTAGAGGAGAACTCTTAATTTCAAGGCTAAAATCATCTCTGTGAATTCCAATCGTGCTTCTTTGCAAAAGTTTATCCTTGTGTCTAGCATGACGGAGCTGAACGGTAAAATCGCCGGAAGAAAGACCGGAAACATATTTTATGCACAATGGATCTGATCCTCCACATAATATTTGATGTATTTCTTCAAATACGGGTATAAAATTTTCAAAAAAATCGGCTCGGCTTGCATAAATACGTTCTGCAAGAGGAATGAGCCGTTGATCTAAGCTATCAAGAACGATATCACCATGAGCAGTAGCGCCACTTTTGAGTAATGCATTGCGCTGTCTTAGTAACTGATTGTATTGCATGAGATCTTTCAGATAGGATGGAGTTGTTTGGCTAATACTCATATCCAGAAATTTTCGTCTAACTTCTGAAAAACCAACTACCAATGCAATATCCTGAGGGGCAACTACCGTACAGGGAAACCGGCCCACATGTTCTGCTACTGTCTTGTAGGGGATATCATCTAGCTCTATTTTTTTATTTTTTCCATCGGATTTTATGACTACACGCTCTTGACCTCTCAAGGATTCAAAGGTCGCCTCTACCCTATAAAAATCGGATCCCCAACTAGCATGCTGTGCATCCGCACTTGAAAAATAGCTTTTTCCAAGACACAATAAATGTATGGCATCCAATAAATTCGTTTTGCCCGTTCCATTTCTACCTGTTACAACTTGAATTCTACCCTCAGGAAACCATTTGGTCAATGAGTGATTTTTAAATTGCGTAAGTGCCAAGTACTTTAAGTACATATTTCAAGAGCCATTTTTATTAATCTAAAGTAAACAGGTTGAACGCATTTCTACCTTATTGCCTATCTTTGTCGCAAAATTATGTATTTGTATGTCAGAACTAGTGGAATTGGAAAAAAGGACCAATAAAAAAGGTAGAAAAACTCGATACAGCAAGGAGCAGTATTTGAATTGGTACGAGACCATGCTGCGCATTCGCCGTTTTGAAGAAAAGACACTTTTCCTATACTCACAGCAAAAAATAAGGGGATTTTGTCATGTCTATATTGGCCAGGAGGCTATAGTAGCAGGTATGGAATCTGCAATCAGAAAAGAGGATGCGGTTGTGACCGCATATCGGCAGCATGGGGTTGCATTGGGCAGAGGCTTAGATAGTAAATCTTGTCTTGCAGAACTTTGTGGAAAAATAACTGGAAATGTAAAAGGCAAAGGTGGCTCCATGCACTTCTTTTCCAAAGAACATCGCTACTTTGGGGGCAATGGTATAGTGGGTGCACAAATACCTATCGGTACTGGTATTGCATTTGCTGAAAAATATCGAGGAACAGATTTGCTCTGTGTAACTATGTTTGGTGATGGAGCTGCAAGACAAGGTGCATTGTTTGAAGCTTTCAATATGGCTATGACTTGGAAACTTCCCGTACTATATGTAGTGGAAAACAATGGATATGCCATGGGAACTTCTGTGGAGAGAACCTCCAACGTAACCGACTTATACAAAATGGGATCAGCATTTGAAATGCCGTCCATGGAAGTTAATGGTATGGATCCTGTCGCAGTTCACGAAGCCTTTTCTGCGGCAGCAGAACACATCAGAAATGGTAATGGTCCCTATTTTTTGGAATTGAAAACATACCGATACAAAGGACACTCCGTGTCTGATCCGGGTAAATACCGAAGCAAAGAAGAACTGCAGCATTATATGGACAAAGACCCGATTACCATGCTGGAAAACGAATTGCTTTCTCTGGGTATTGCTTCAGAAGAGGAAATAGAAGCTATACAGCTTGCTATAAAAGAAGAAATGGAAGAAGCGGCTCTTTTTGCTGAGTCCTCTCCTTTTCCGGATGCCTCAGAACTTTATACTGACAATTACGTACAAGAAGATTATCCTTTTATGCGAGATTAATAAAAATTAACCTCAAAGAATAAGAGATCCCCTGACACAAAAACAAAATCAGTAAAGTAACAGAGCATTCATCAATGAGAATTTTTAATGGGTATATGCATTAATTTCGTTAATTGATATACCTTTGCGTGAATTTTTTAAAAGCATCACTAAGATTTTATGGCAAAAAGAAGGATATTACCCAAAAATACAGATGATACACTGATAGATCTGGAAGAAGTTAGCGGCAAAGCAAAAAATTTCTTAGACCGCTACCAAAATATTTTACTAATTGCCGTAACAGGTATTGCTGTATTAGTAGGTGGATTTTGGGCATATAATAACCTATACAAAACGCCTAAAGAAATAGAAGCAGCAGATCAAATGTTTCAGGCAGAATTACAATTTCAGAAAGATTCGTTCCAGTTGGCATTGGAAAATCCAGGTGGAGGATTTGATGGTTTTCTAAGCATTATTGACAAATATTCAGGTACGCCACAAGCCAATCTTGCCAAATATTATGCTGGTATCTGCTATTTAAATTTGGGCAAATTTGATGAGGCTATTCAGTACTTGCAAGATTATTCTCCTAAAGGGGAAGTTATGACCATTATGACCAATGGGGCTTTGGGCGACGCTCATGCTGAAAAAGATGAATTGGATAAAGCGATTACTTTTTATGAAAAAGCAGCAAATGCAGGAAGTAATAGCGCTATTACGCCTTATTACTTTAAAAAGTTGGGGATGCTTCATGAAAAACAAGGTAACGTGAAAGCTGCTTTGGAAGCATACCAAAAAGTTCGGGACGAGTACCCAACTTCCTCGGAAGGCCAAAATATTGAAAAATACATTTACAGAGCAGAGGCTTCTCAAATGTAATCCTATCAACAATATTTCAAAAAAAGGCTGGTGTTAAAGACCAGCCTTTTTTATTTTCGCATGAGGATAGGAATCACAAATGATATCGATTTATTAGAATTGTGAAACCGATGCTTATTCGTTTGTCAAGCTAAAAGAAAATATTGATATGTCAAGTCAGTCTAAAAATTTATCCGATGTGCAATTGAGCGCTCTAGGCGATGTAACGCAGTTAAGAATTGGTGTAGTTACCGCGGACTGGAATGAACATATCACACATTCACTTGAAAAGGCATGCCTCGAAACACTAAAGCAAGCTGGGGTGCCGGAAGAATCCATACACATTGTGCACGTTCCAGGAACGTTTGAGCTCCCACTTGGAGCAAGGATGCTAGAAAGTAATGTGAAGCTTGACGGTGTGGTATGTCTCGGATGTGTAATTAAAGGAGAAACTTCCCATAACGAATATATCAATCAGTCAGTTGCACAAGGGCTTGTTCAATTGAGCATAATGCGCAGTAAACCATTCGTTTTTGGTGTGCTGACACCCAACTCAGAAAAACAAGCATTAGACCGTGCTGGCGGTAAATATGGTAATAAAGGCATAGAAGCAGCTTACACAGTGTTGAAGATGTGTGCCTTACAGAACCAATTTCAAGAAAAAAGCAAAACTATTGGTTTTAAAAAAGCGTAAATATGAAATTAATACCCATTCAATCCGGACTATTTAAACTTGATGGAGGGGCCATGTTTGGGGTAGTACCCAAAACGATGTGGAATAAGATGAACCCGGCAGATGAAAATAATTTGTGCACATGGGCATTGCGATGTCTGTTAATTGATACTGGTAGCCGGAGGATATTGGTGGATACTGGATTAGGATATAAACAAGATGAAAAATTTCGCTCGCACTTTCAACCTCATGGACCTTATGATCTTAAGCACAGCCTTGAACAGGCAGGATATTCTCCCGAAATAATAACTGATGTATTTATTACGCACATGCACTTTGATCATGTGGGGGGAGCAGTAGATATAGATGGAAAAATTGCATTTCCTAACGCTAAATATTGGACCAATAAAAAACACCTGAACTGGTCGCTGCATCCGAATGAAAGAGAAAAAGCTTCCTTTTTAAGGGAAAATATTCTCCCATTACAAGATGCTAATAGCTTTTACTTTTTAGATTGTAGCGCGGAATTGGAGTGGATTGATTGGATAGAGGGGATACGTTACCTGACGCTGTATGGTCACACAGAGGCAATGATGGTACTCAAAATTCCTTATCATAACACATACATCTACTACGGAGCTGATTTAATTCCTTCTTCATATCATATCGGAATGCCTTATATTATGAGCTACGACCTTCGACCATTAGAAACACTCAAGGAAAAAGATTTTTTTCTTAAAGATGTATTACATGAAGAAGGTTTTATATTCTTCGAACACGATCCAAATGCAGAAATTGCCAATGTCACTACTTTGCCAAACGGAAGGATCGCATTGAACAAAATAATGACCCTAGCTAGTATCTAATAAATAAAATTGTAACCATTCGGCTTTTTACAGAATCTCCCTTCGTGTACATCGATGGATGGTAATTGTTTACAATTACATGCTTTGTTGGAATTTTGCTTTTGTCATCCTGAAAAATCCAAAAGCAAAATTTATAACAAAACAGCTGAAAACAGAAAGCTAAATAGTTGAAGATGGTTATAATATATTAAGGGATCCGAAACTCAAGTACTTTTCTCTCCGTTTCTTTACCCTCCTCATCTTTATCCGCTTCAATTTGCATTACAAAAACAGAAGCAGCTGGGTAGGATTGCAAATCTCTTGTTTCCATAAATGTAAATGATCGCGCATGCTCATGTTGATCAAAATCAATGATTTTATCATTGGGATTGCCTTTGGGGTATACCAGAATTCGAATATCGTGCAATTCACCTGATCCAGAAAATACAATATGAAACAATGTGGATGCAGGATTACTTACCATTGAATTGGCCTCCGGAGAGATCACATCAATGGTAACTTCAATGTCCTCATGTTTATGACATGATGTAAAAACCATCGAAAAAACAAACATTAGAGAAGCAATAATAATCTTGGATTTCATAAGATATTTTTTTGCAAATATAATTATATATGCAACATAGTTGCATTAATTGCAGAATAATTTTTCTCATTTAGCAATCACCAATCCTTTATGAATCAAATCCTTAAAACTTTAACAGAATAAAAATTACGTTTGACTTATTATATGGCATATTTTTTGCATACATTATTTAAATTATATCAAGTAGATATTAATAGCAAATAAATATATTATGAAAAATGTGCTTTTGATTTTATTGTTATCGGCTGCAGGATTTCACCAAGCAGTAGCCCAGTTGCCTAGACTTAACAATCAATTTCCAAAGTATGGCAGAGGCGGTCAAATTATAAAAACGCTTGACAACGGAAAGCGAGTACTATTAAGTCTCCCTAAAAGTCCAAACATGCTCAATGTTTATTTTAATGTACAAATAGATAACCTGAGCGAAGGCGATTTTTATATTCAGACAGTTTCTGATAACCCGGACAAACTTCCACAGATGGCTGTATATCGATTTGTGGAAAATGATACTACATGGTGTTATGCACCTCTTGAGGATAGTGCAACCTATAGAGTTCTAATACCTAAAGGTATCCGATCCATCCAAATTGCCTCAGGTATACCATACGCTTATGGAGAAATGTTAGAACACATTGAGTCTATCTCCGATGAATATGTTCAAATTATGGATTTGGATAGGAAATCTATAGATGGTAATTTGGTTAAAGTTCTAAAAATAACCGATTGTAATGTGCCTGAGGGACACAAACAATCCGCTTGGATTTTGGGCGGTCAGCATGTATTTGAAACCCCTGCGCTCCAAACAGTCAAGGCAACTATAGATTTTCTAGCTTCTTCGGATCCAATTGCAGATTCACTGCGAAAAAGAACCATTTTTTACATTTGTCCAATCGTAGATGTAGATGCATCCATTAGAGGACTGAGTGGAAAAAGAGTAGTAGGCAGGGGCACAAAATCTGCTCCTTTGCAAGATTTGAACTGGGATTGGAACGTCACACTTCATTCTAAGCATCCAGTAAAAAACACTCAGGGAGGCCCAAATGCTTATGACAATATCTCTCATCCCCAAGTAAAAAGTTTGCAAGAATTTATTTATGCGACTGCTTCGCAGCACCCCCTCCGCTTTTTTATTGACCATCATTCACCCTTTCCAATTTATGCACCAGATGATGATACCCTAGCATTTCATATCGTGGACAAATACTTACCACAATCACCCAAATCTTACCAAAATCCGCTCAGTTATCAGAGACAGTTTTGGGACCATTACGAATCAAAGATGGGCTTCAGACCTGCTGTACTATGCGACAATACTGTCAAGATACAATCATCAGGCAGCTCAAGATATAAACACGCATACAGTTATGGCCCTGGAGAACAGTTCGACTATGAACGTAGTGCAGATTATTGGGTAGACAGCGACAATGCACTCTATTATAGAAATACCTTAGCTCAACCAAATCTGTTTTTTTCCACAACAATTGAAACAGGTTGGTATAATACTCCGATTAGAAACAATGGGGTTTTTGAATGGTGGGACAATGAAACTATGTATGCCCATGCAGCTGCGATGGGTTATGCCATGTTACAACTCCTGAAACCCCTCCCTGAAAATACAATCAATGACAGAATAATTGATATTGTTAAAGATCGAAAAAATGTAAAGTTCAAGGGGGACTGGAAAGAAACGGCCGCTCAACTACCGAACACCATATTGCACCATATGATTGGAACAGCATACGCAACTACCCAAAAAGGAGCTAGTGTGGAATTACCTATTGCACCAGCTAATCCGGGAATTTACGATGTCTTCATTTGGGCTGAACCAATGTATAAGAGTCCTTTCAATCCTCTACCCAACCAATGTATATCAGATAAAAATGTACAAATCAGAATTTTTGATGGAAATCAATGGTTTTATGGCTATGTTGATCAATCTGTTGGAGGCGCACAATGGCGAAAAATAACCTCCATGTATTTAGATCCAGCAAAAAATCCAACTCTTAGTATTACCAAAATTAGCGACAATGATCATATTGTCATTGCAGATGCCATTCGCATTACTCCGAGCGATGGGATTCCAAATAATGCTCCAGTAAGTTATAAAGATTGATACATCAATCAACCACGAAACTCCCTGTTTGACTGCTTCCATTTACACCATAGAAAACTATGTGATATACCCCAGGATGTAAAGCAGGTAGGTCAAATATCATTGACTGACTAATTGACTCGATTGGAGTTAGGGTGGAAGCATAAACCACATTTCCGGTCAAAGAGAAGAGCGTAAAAGAAGTCAATTTCTGATTCAAATCGAATACGGTTAATTGCTGGTTGTCGTAACACATGCGCACTTTATTAGAACGATCAATCTTGGGATTATTTGGGTCTACACTCAAAGGCAGACGACAGGTTTCAGTACTTCCAGGGAACACCTCGCACCAGCGCGCCTGAAATTCACTAAAAAAAACATTGGTAATAAAAGAATCATGAATAATCAGGGTATTCTCGTCATTGTTAAATTCGGCATTGTTTGTCCAATTATGCGATCCGGTAACGACAGCAGAACGCCCTTGTGCTTGAAGCGGGTCTATCAGCGCATATTTATGGTGTAATTGGGGATCCGGTAAATGGCGCAATACAAATACCCCATTGGCCAATAGTCGATCGTACTCCGAGCCAGAATCATCTACATTTTCAATCATTCCCCTGACTAAAAGGCCTTTGTTTTTCACATTGATAAGTGAGGATGCGAGTGTACTTCTTGTAAGGATAAGCAATGAAAAATAAACACCTTCTTGAGCTCGATTCAGCGCATTTGTAATATGAAAACCAGTATTGTCTGAAGGGGAAAAGTAAGATTCAAAAAGCTTTCCTTTTATAAATATTTTGTGTGGTGTATCGTTTTTCTTTTGGTTGCCAAATCTTGACATACCTGGATTAGGAAGAGAAGCATCGCCCCCCCACATTTCATCCATTTCCATTCTATAAACTATCGCAAGAGATTGATCTTGTATGAAAAGCATATTGTTATGATCTTCGTACATTTGAAATGTTGTCATATTAGTCGCCCCGGTTATAACCCAAGCACTTTCCGGCAGCTCAGCATCTATGACAAAAAATTTATGGTGCATCAATGGGTCCCCTAAGTTACCCCGCAAAATAGGAAATGTAGGCGCTGGATTTGCTAAGGCTGTATTAGATGTATCATCGCCAGTCACATAGCGAACTCTCACTCCCCTATCATGCGCTGCTTGCAACGCATTTACTATGTCTCTCCTATTAATATTGTATAATGCTGCATCTACACTAACCCTTGCATCTTGTATTCTTTTGATGATTTGTTCCTCTAGCATGAGCCCGCCAATACCTTCTGAAGGATACAAAACGGCTAAATCACTGTCTGGCTGTGTGGTAAAATATATCTCAGTCTTACCCGTTGATAAAGAAGATGTTATACCCCATATTCTGGAAATAGTATCACTTTGTCTCAGCAACAAAAAATCTATCACCTCAGATGGCAAAAGGTTGCCAATTCGAATGGTACATCCTGCGCTACAAGAATCAAGACTAACACTAATGGTTTGGCCGGCACTTTTTTTAACTATCAAACTCCTACCTGCAGCACCTGAAGGAACCCCCACTTCAATAAAATCAACATCTGCCTTTACAATATCTAGCGAAAACTGACCGAATGAAGATTTGGGAATGCAGATGATACCGCATACCAAACAAAATAAAGCAATTAAATGCCTGAATGACAATAAACTATTTAAGGACAACTTTGACATTGTCTACCCGATAAGTCGAAGTATTATTCGTGTTATCACCACTGTATTTAAACGCTATCCTAATAGTACCCGAGTAGATGCTAAGATCAATTTCCCCAGATGGAATAAATGTATTTACCGGATCAGTCTCTTCTGCTAATCGTGCATTTATTTTAGTCCAGGTAGCTGTACCAACATTATTTCCATTAAAATCATTTGAAATAAAGACTTCCAATGCATTGTGTCTCCAAAAATTCATTGCTGTTTCAAAAGTCAAGATTTTAGGTACATCCAATGTAATAGGCGGTGAAACCAACCACATTACATTTACTGGATCCGAAGAATTAAATGAAGTGGCTTGCGCATATCCATTGCCACTAAAAACCTGACCTCTCCATAAACGTGAACCTATTTCAGCAATATTACTCCACCCAGCAAGGTTAAGATCTGCATTACTGCTAACCCCTGTAAAAGTCTCATTCAAATCACCTCCTCCTCCCCCTCCATTTCCTGAAACATCAGTAAGATTGCGGATAAACAATTGTTTGGATTGTTGTGTCCCTCCCTGCGAAACAATGGCAGTTAGGTCAACCTTGTTATTAGGGATAGTCGCATCTGCGAAAGTTGCATAAGACTGCGTAAATAAATCCATTGTGCCAGTAGCATCGGTTAATGTACATGTTCCACTGTAATTGTCACTTCCGCTCTTAGTCACTTGCACATCTTTTACTCGGACAAGTCTGCTTTCGTAATTCTCAAATGAAGCTAATATTTCGCTAATAGTCAATTCAATGGGGTTGGGCAAACTTCCTTCTCCTACTTTCACGGCATTGCTATTGGGTACATTATTCAACTGAAGGAGTCCATTAAATTCAGATAATTCCATCCCTGAAATATCCACTTCAATTTGATCGCCCAATGCAAATGTATTTGAAGCGGTGAAGCGAATGACGATACCGGCTCCATTGGTCTCCTGCACTACTATATTGCGAGAGGTGATATTAGAATTTGTTCTATCAGTGATGACAGTAGCCTTAATTTTAGATTTTGCAGGAGCACTTGTTGTCTGGCCTGTAAATAAAGCTCGAACGCTGGCAATACTTACTAAGTTTAAATCACCTCCACCTGATCCACATCTACTTTCGGTAAAATTAATGTCTTCTAATTCACGTAAAAACAACTGTTTATCACTTCCAAAAACACTGTAAACAGCTGTTATCGCACCTTTTGCAGCCGATGCTTTGGCAGAAGCAAATGTGGAAAAACCGCTTGTTCGCAAAATAATACTGTTCATACTGCAATCTTCAAGATTTAGATTAACAGAAGTTTGAGTTGTAGCATTGGCAAGTGTTTTATCTACATCGCTACTTTTAAATTGCACCCCCTCCAATCTGACTAACCTATGAATGTGAGTTTCATTCAGATCATTTATTTTTAGTATCAAAGGAGTAATGGTTTGGTTACGCCTCCCTCTAAACAAGTATTTCGAGCGCAAATTGTCGGGAATTCTCTGAGCACGCCCAGTTCCATCTACACTAGCCCCCAATTGAAGAGAACCATTATTATTTCCGATCCATAAATCTTTACACTTTATAAATATTTCCCGACCAATAGGATAATCATCATGAAGCGCAATTTTGTCAATCTGAACGTCAATACCAGCTGTTTGATCCTGAACAATTATACTTTTATAATAATTGCCAGATCGGTCGTCAGCCACCACGACTGCTGCTACGATCAAATCTTCTTTAATCTGGATGGCAGTACCTTTATAGAGAGCCTTTATTTGGGCTAGAGTGGCATTAGGAGTCAACTCAGATGTTTCATCAGCGTATGGAGGCTCATCAAAATCGCGTTTTACACAACTGCTTAGACCAGCGATATAAACAAATGATGCAAACAAAAACAAAGAAACCAAAAAAGAATATGTACGTTTCATAAAAGGATTATTCAAATAATAGAATGAAATTAAAAACGGTATGCAACATTAACAAAATAATTAAATCCAAATGCATAGAAATATCGGGGTGGAAACCTATTGGGATTTTGACCTGCAAAATCATAACGAAGCTGCTCATAACCACCTGTAATGAACTGGGTGTTGTTAAGCAAGTTGCCTATCCCTATATTTAAATAAATGAATTGTTTCTTGATTTTCCACGATTTACCGCCAAAAAGATCTACCGTCAAAGCATTGGGCAATAATTCCTGATCTAATATTGCGGAACGTTCAGAAGAACCAGGTTCCAGATCCTGAACTGCTTGAGTTGTTCTTCTTACCGGGTTAAATTCGAGATAATTTCTAGCAAAATAATTGATGTTGATATTGGCATACCAAAACTTTTTACTACGATAATTTAAACCCAAACTATAAGCTTGCTGAGGCGTACGACTAATGTAAAAATTCCGCGCGTAAATTAATAAGTCTTCAGCTATAGGTACACTGCTATTATCCAAAATGATAAGGGCATTTGGTCTGTTTGCAAAATAAAAATCCCCAACAGAAGCCACCGCATTCAATGTCAAACTTGGTGATATCGCATATTCAACAGCTGCTTCAATTCCAGCATCCACTTTGTTTACATTGTCTAATACAAAGTTAACATTACCCCCTCCTTCTGCCTCGCCATCATCATCAAAATCCACACCTGCATCTTGAAAATAACTAATGTTGGTTGTCTGGTTTCGAATTCGTGAAAAGTATCCCGCCAATCTGGCTTTCAATACCGGATTACGGAATAAATAGCCTCCCTCAATAGACTGAATATTTTCATTTTTCGCATGCGGATTAACTTCGTCACGTGTTCTGGGTGATATAAATACACTTCTGTAAAGAGGTGCTTGAGTCGAAAGAAGTCCATTCGCATACAAATACTGCCGGCCATCTATCTTATACGTTAGGCCGGCTTTTAATGCATAATTTAAAAAATCGATCTTTTCAGACTCTCCAAATGAATTTTCAGGAAATCGGCCATTTCGAATGTTACCTTCTCTCCAGTACTGACTTGAAGACAACCTCCCACTAGCAAAGAAATCCCATCTTCTCAATTTGTATACTCCTTGTACCCATGCATTATATTGTCTGATGTGAACCGTGTAATCATAACCAAATCTATCATCTTCCCGCAAGATCTTTCTAGGATTGTCCACATCATTTTCCCACCTATCTGGATCATTTGGAAAATCAATCCTGGCAAACCTATCTTCATTGATGTAAAAGTCAGCACCAAGAAGGTCTTGTATGAGTCGATAATTTTCTCCTTGAAAGTTTCGATAGTGCGCTCCAGCATTCAATGTAAACTTGTCTGATATAAAATTCTCATAAAGGACAACTGCATTCAATACCCTGTTATCAATTCTCCTTTCTTCCAAAAAATATTTAGCCAATTTGCCGGTTACTGAATTTCCAGGTATCCCATCTGCATTCTCTACAGTCCTAACATTGTTATAGTTAACCTGGTATAAATTGTTCCAATCAATTTGTAAAAGATCAGGATTGTCTTGCAAATAATTCTTTAACTGGTTAGAGAGATCAGGGTCCTCTATAAAACTTGGCAGTTTTTGATAATAATCGGGCCGCGGATCGCCCGCGTTGTCCCAATTCAATGCTCCAAAACCATTTCTACCTGCTTGGTATGAAATGGAAGTAGTTAAAATTGATTTTTTATTAATGTTATAATCATGGCGAAGCATTGCCATCGGCAAATGAGCATTACTTACTCTAGCATTTCTTTTGGCTCCATCCTGCCAACCCCAATTTGGATTGTAATAATTGGTTCCGGCCAAATCATACATTTCTTGTATTGCAGGTGAGGAACCGCCCCTGATTGTAGGTGCACCAAAGGCTACCAGACTCAAACTGTGCTTATCATTAATTTTCTTTTCTGCTCCAAGAAAATAAGAGTAGCCATCAAAAAAGGTCCCTGGTATATACCCCTCTTGTGCCCATCTCCTTGCAGCTGAAAATGAAAAAGCCCACCCATTTTTACGCATGCCTGTATTGTGGGTTATCATTACCCTATTTCGGTAACTTCGATTCGATGCTGCGTAAGAAACTCTGGTCTGAGCCCATTGTCGGCTTGGTCTTAAATCAATGTTACTGCTACCTCCAAGCTCACCAAATGCATAACTAACTGGAGCCAATCCAATGTTAATATCTCTGGCACGCAATACATCATTCAAACCTCCCATTTGCCAAAAGTAAGCTACGCCCGTCTCCGCATCATTAAAAGGG
>CAYUZA010000011.1:0-32091 GCA_964449535.1 uncultured Saprospiraceae bacterium | reverse complement strand
TCAGTTTAGTCCGGATTTTGAATATTCTGTAAATACCCATAGTACTATACACAGTGCTCCTTCTTACACGGTGTGCAATAGAGCAGGGGAGATTGCAAGGGTTATCGAGGAAAATAAGCGAATGACTGAGCTTCAGTTGGAATTTGGGGCGGTAAAACCTGAGTTTTTTACCATCACCACCAGCGAACAAGTTACACTAAATGCTTTTTGGATAAAGCCCGCAGATTTTGATCCAGCAAAAAAGTACCCCGTATTCATGTTTTTGTACGGAGGACCAAATAGTCAACAAGTCACTGACAGCTGGAAAAATGCTAACTATTGGTGGTTTCAAATGTTGGCACAAAAAGGCTATATCGTAGCCTGTGTAGATAATAGGGGCACCGGTGGAAGGGGTGAAGATTTTAGAAAAATAACCTACATGAAATTAGGTCATTATGAAACCATAGATCAGATAGAATCAGCCAAATATTTAGCAAATTTGCCATTCGTTGATGGGTCACGAATTGGCATTTTTGGCTGGAGTTATGGGGGATACATGTCTTCCTTGTGTTTATTAAAAGGTGCGGATGTTTTCAAAGCTGCCATTGCTGTAGCTCCTGTGACCAATTGGAAGTGGTATGATACCATCTATACAGAGCGTTATATGCGTACTGAAAAGGAGAATCCTGAAGGGTACAAGCAAAACTCACCAGTATATTTTGCTGATCGCTTGAAAGGTAAGTACCTGTTGGTGCACGGCATGGCCGATGACAATGTGCATTTTCAACATACAGTAGAAATGGCGAATGCGCTGATTAAAGCTAATAAACAGTTTGATACGTATTTCTATCCAAATAAAAATCACGGCATTTACGGAGGAACAGCACGAATTCACTTATACACTAAAATGACCCAGTTCATTTTGGATAATTTATAATACTGCAAAATGAGTACCTCATTTTATATGCTTTTGAGTGTAGGGGCTGGTGGTTTTATCGGCAGTATAGCACGTTATGGTCTTCAGAAGCTCTTTGAAAATTTTGGACTTATGCCAGGTTCTTATGTGGGTACTTTTTTATCTAATATCATAGCTTGTTTGGTCCTTGGAGTGGCATTTGCCTGGAGCATAAAGCATACAGAATGGGATTCTTTTATACGAACCGGTCTGATGGTCGGATTTTGTGGAGGACTCAGTACATTTTCAGCACTTAGTATGGATGTATATCAGTGGATACAAGCAGGTAGATGGTCATTGGCAATCGGTTATACAATAGCTTCGATATGCACAGGATATTTTGCCATTTGGCTTGGAATATACTTTAGCCGATAATGAGTTTTTAATATTCGATAGCATAAAGCAATGACATTTGCTGAAATTGATGAGCTGCTCTATCTAAATTGTGTTCCAGGTAATCTGTAGTATAATATGGATCGCCCATCAAGTAATCCGTGAGGAAGCGTATGGCTTGCACCCACATAATTACCATGGGTGCATTTGCAAGGTTTGTTCTTTCCTCAGAAGTGAGAATGGGTGCGGTGTATGCTAAATATGTTAGTTCTATATTTTTCATAAAATCTGGCTCAGATAAGGCTAAATTGGAGCATAAAGAGCGAACCATATCGCCATAATCATATAAAAAAGAGCCTGGCATCAGGGTGTCCCAGTCCAAAAAAGCGAGCACATTTTTTTGGTTTAGATCGAAGATAATATTAGTACTTTTAGGATCTCCGTGGATAACCCTCACAGGGAATATTCCTTTATCCAATTTTTGTATGATTGGTTCCACATTTTTTTTAACCTCGCTAATCGCATTTATTAGTCTTGTTGCTTTTTTGAGCCGAGTAGGTGATGCCATCGAAATCGCGTGGGCATAAGCCTCAATTCGCTTCTCCAGTCGTAAAAATTCAGGAATAGCTGCCTCAAATTTATTGATATCCAAGGTAGAAAGAAAAGCATGCAACTTTCCTAATGCTGCTGCATGCGTCAACATCTGCTCCGGGGCTGACTGCTCTGATCCAGGAAATCCATGCACAAATGAAAACTGTCGCCACATGCCACCATTTACATCCATTGCAAATGGCTTTCCTTGATGGGTAGGCAGCCATTTTGCTAATTCAAAAGGAAAAATTTCTCCCGCTTGCTCCAGATGGGAATAATTGGTGAAGAGTATTTCGGGGCGAGAGAAAATTTGAGTATTAATTCTTTGAAATATACCGATTTCTGGTCCTGTGGGGTGGTTTGGAGCAGAAAATTTCCAGGTTTCATGTATCAGTCCCTTATTGAGGGGCTCCCAACTCTGGGGTAAGGGGCTTTCTGGATAATATTGAGTCCATAATTCTGTAGGAGGGGAAATGACTTTGGCCATTGGATGGCAAAATTTAGAAGCGGTCAGTTCGACCAAAAGATGGTTCGCGTTGTGTCCATTGGCCTTTTGTGAAATCTGGGATTTCTTGTACCTGACCCTGCATCTTGATGGATTGTTCGCTCAATGGGGTAATGGCATACCATGTGGCCAGATCATAAACATCTAGTGGAAATGCAATATTGTTTTTGATACACTCAATAAAAGCGTGATCTACAAAAAAGTCCATTCCTCCGTGGCCCGATTGAGCAGCATCGGCAGCAAATCTTTTCCATAAAGGATGATCATATTTTTCCATCCACTCGGTGGATGTTTTCCAGCGATGATTGTGATCCATTTGTTTTTCAAAATAAAGGAAGCCCTGTTCATAGCGTCCTGCTCCATATTCTTGCCAGATCCCCTCTGTACCTTGTACCCGAAACCCAAGATTGTATGGGCGTTGAAGGCTTGTATCGTGAGTGAGGAGTATAGTTTCACCATTGGCGCATTGGAGTTGTGTTGTCACGATATCTCCTTGCGAAAAGGCAAGGCTGGCATTTGGGTGGTTTGGTCCTCCCTTTGGATGCTCTTTAATATATTTTTGAAGTCCTCGTGCTTTGGATGCAAAAGAGGAAAGACGTAACAAACGATTGCCGCGATTGATATCAAAATAGACAGAAAGGGGACCTAGTCCATGGGTTGGATACAATTCTCCGTTGCGTTCTAAGTAATGTTGAGTTCTCCAGCGAGCTTCGCTATAGGCTTCTTTACCAAATAAAACACCTGAATTATAAGGTGTTTTGCCGTCGTTGAACAACACACCTCTTAGGTCGTGCTGATACCCACCTTGCCCGTGAATCAATTCACCAAAGAAGCCCTGATGCATCATATGAAGCACAGCCATAACATCGCGTCGATAACATACGTTTTCTAGTGCCATCATGGGGACGCCTGTTGCTTCAGACACATTTACATAATCCCAACATTCTTCCAGGCTTAGAGCGCCTCCAACTTCCATGCCTACTATTACCCCGGCTTTCATAGCTTCTATTCCCTGAATATGATGCCACTCCCAGGGGCTGGAAATAAAAACAGCGTCTATATCGCCTCTGTCCAATAATCGCCGGTAGTCATAATCTCCTTGATCATATATACCCACATTGGAGATGCCGGCTTTTTTTAATTGTTCGACTGTAAGCGCTATCATATTGGCATCTGGATCTGCAATGGCTTTAATTTCTATATCCTTGCGCTTAAGCATCTCATGGATATGCCATTGGCCTCTAAGTCCAACCCCAATAAAGCCTAGTCTTATCTTTTTGTCGCTGGTTCCGGGCACATATTGAGTAATTGCATGAGGTAAGATTAGAGTTCCTAATAAAGACCACGCGCTTTGGTGCAGAAAATGGCGACGTTTCATAGTTTAAGTTCAAATTACATGTTAGCATCAAAAGAAATAAACATCAATATTAAGGTCTTTTTTTATCAGGCATCCAGCGCTGAAGTATTTCACAGTTTTGGTAAGCGGGATCAATATCAATGTAAGTAGTGTCTACTTTATCGCGAATCCAATTGTTAAGGAAGTCATTTCGTTTTTTTTCCACTGCAGCGGCTTTTATTTTGGAAAAATCCTGTTGTAAATTGGCTTTATGCGGAGCTGATCTTGAGTTGAGCTGTACCAGTCTAAAGCCAATTTTGTCATCTTCTCTTCTAAATTTCATCGGAGAGGAAATTCCTCCGGGCTTGAGGCTGTCGATTACAAAAAACACATCAGTCTCTACATCAGCTACTTCAAAAAAAGTATTTCCTGATTTGGGATTCATGACGCGGCCTCCATTATTATAGCTTTGTATCTCTTTGTCAGAGTATCTTTTTACGGCCATTTCTAATGAAAGTTTTCCTGCAAGTATCTCCGTGCGAACCGAATCCAAAAGTTGTCGTGTTCTTTCTATGTCTGGTTCTGTAATTTCTGGTTTTATAAGGATATGTCTTGTATGAAAACTATTGCCTCTGCGTTCCAGCATTTGAATCAGGTGGAGACCAAATGAAGATTCAATAATAGGAGATAATTCTCCTTCATCCAAACGGTAAGCAGCTTCTTCAAATTCTTGTACAAAATTTCCTCTCTTTTGCCATCCCAAATCTCCTCCGTTACGGGCAGAACCAGGATCGTCAGAATAGGTTTTAGCAATAACAGCAAAATCCTCACCGGCTTGAATTCTGTCTTTAAGTTTTTGAAGTTTTTCTTGTGCTTTCCTTTTTTCTTCGGCATTTACTACGGGAAAGCTTACTATTTCACTGATTTCTACTTCAGAGCTGAAAAAGGGTAGGCTATCCTTGGGTATATTGTCAAAGAAAATTTTCACCTCTGCCGGTGTAATTTTTGTATCACTAACGACTTTTTGTTGCATCCGGTCACCCAAGGCCTGATTGCGGATGTCATCTCTCATCTCTGACTTGACTTCGTTGATGGTTTTGCCGTAATATTCCTCAAAAATACTAGCGTCACCATTCATCATTGCCAATATTTCGTCGATACGACGGTTGAGCTGGTCCTCCACTTCGTCATCAGATACTATGATCAGGGTGTCTAGTTTTGCTTCGCTAACCAGTAGTGCTTTTAGCAACAAATTATCTAAAATTGCGCAACGCGCATTGGGTGGCATTTTTCCATAATTTGCTTTCTGATAGGCATAGAACTCTTCTACCTCGCTTTGCAAAATTACTTCTGTACCCACTTGAGCCAACACCTTGTCTAGGATAAGTGGCTGCTGGGCGTCCATTTGAGTTGTCAGACCTAAAAAAGCACTAACACAAAATGTCAATCTTGCTAAAAAAAAGTTGCATGAAAAAAAACTTCTAATATTCATAAAGTTGAATTGGTTAGGCTTGGCTGTTGGTAAGTTAATAATGTTGCAATTTGATCTTTCAAATATAGTCATAACAGTTTGGTAGTGTGTCAATAAAATCTATTATGAACAGTTACAGATAAACTTTTATCTTTTTACCTACTATTTCTTTCTCATAAAGTTCATCCTTTATTTTCTGCATCATGGATCTTTTACGCTGATGAAGGATGAATTTTTTTGCTTGGTCTCTTATAAAAGATAACGGCGCTAATTCTTGATTTGAAAATCGTTCCAGCACTTTTAAGTAATAATAATGACTGCCGTCTCTAAATGTAAATTCTTGTTGGTTCCCGACCATAGTTTCTTGAAGAACGCCTGCTGGAAACAGCGATTTAATGTGATCGAATTTATGCCATTGGTTTTCATCGAAGTAGCACACATCGCCAAATTCACGACAAACCCTTTCCAGGTATAGTTTGTCTTTGGGATTATTACTTCGCCAGTTTTCTTCAGTAAATTCTTTGTCTTTGGGAGTGACACCTTGACTTATTTTTAAAAATCTACAGCGCAAAATAGTGTATTCGAGTTGATATTGTTCCTTATTTGCCTCATAGTAACTTTGTATTTCATCTTCACTTACAATGGTGTCTAGCCGAGATTCTGCCAATAATAATTCATAATTGGTGATAATAAGTGACGAGCGATAATCTCTAACCAAGCGGTCTAACTCCAAGTCTTTTGGCAAATTTTTTTCAGCTTCCAACAGTAAAAGTGATTCTTTAATCCATTGTTCTGTATAGGTTCGTACAAATTGAAGGCTATCTTCCTTTTGTAAGCCTTGGGGAATAAATTTTTCTACTTCCGAAGCAAACAATTTTTTATTATCGACTTCAGCTATTAATACGTCGTTTTCCCCATTTGCTAAAGTTGAGTTCTGGCCACATCCAATAGCCGCCAACAAATAAATGGATGTCAAAATTGGCAAAAAATATTTGATAGAACATTTACATGGGGATAATTTCATCATTTTTTGATCATGGATTCAAATACTTGTGTGTTAATTTCTACTTTATATTTTGCCCTCAATTCATTTACCCATTCTTGCTCTAAATGATCCTGATAATCAGCTATTACTGGACCGCGGCATTCATTTAGGGCTTTAGGGGTTGGCTCCATCAACCTTTCTACCTTCTTGAAGCTATAAAAGTTATCTTTTTCAATGATAATCATGTCTGTCATGCTACCGGCTATCCAAGGCATAGGGTCTAGCTCACTTGCGTTGTTCTTTTCGACCGTACGTGTAATGGCTTGCACCACGTCAGATTTTTTATTGAATTTTTTAAGCACTTTTACAGGGCTGTTTTTTTGTGCATATGCCCTTATTTTTTCCGCAACTTTAGCATCAGTATTTGTAATAATATATTCTATCATTTCTGCCCTTTCGCCCCACATATATCGCTGAGGATTTGCCTTATGATAAGCAGCCAATCCCACTGAATCCTGAGACGCTTTATCCCAGATAAGCATTTTAGCCGCTTCAAATAGCAAAATACCTTCTTCATATTCCCTCATTAATGCCTTGAATTCTGGATATTTTACTTCCAGTTTTTTTTCTGCATATTTGATCATGGATTCATCCAGAAAATCTTGATATAATACCATCGCGGTTTCTACTACGTTGGAATCTCTGGACATTTGCAATCTTTTGCGCTGATTTCGCAACAAAAATTCAGTAAAATCTGCTGTAGAAACATTGGTTTTTTCATCAAGCTGAAAAAGTGTAGACGTTGGATATTCTGACCCTTTCCATTTGTAAGTCAAGAATTCCTGGTCAAGAGAACCAATATAGGCATTTAAGATATTCTTATTATCGCTAAATCCGGCTTCTTTTTGTATGGATGAAATCATTTGACGGCGAGCTGATTCAAACCTACCATCTTGTTTGATTTGTGCCTGCAATCTCGATTTTATTTTAGGAAGAGGATCAACACCTTTTTTTGAAATCCGCTTAACGAGGTGCCAGCCAATTTTTGTTCTAAATGGATTGGATACGGCTCCATCTGCGGGCAAGTCAAAAGCTGCATTTTCAAAAGACTGCTCATAACGATTGATTCCAAAAAATCCTAAATAGCCGCCTTTACTAGCTGTTGTAAGGTCTTCAGAGTATTGACTGGCTAGTGTTTCAAATGCTGCTCCATCGTTGAGTTCAGTCCAAATACCTATTATTTTTTGCTCAGCACCTTCTATTGGAGAGTTTTCTGGGTCGCGAATCAAAATATGAGCCACCTCCATTTCGCCCCTTGCTGGTCTTTCACTCCAAATTTTAACAATGTGCAGACCCATTGGCGAGTAAACCAAACCAGAAACTTTACCAACCGGTGTCTCGTATATTGCATTTTCGAGATCATAAAAACCATTTGGTAACATGGCACTTAGAAAACCAAGGTACCCTTTGTTTTCCCTAGCGTTCTGATCTTCAGATTGACCTATGGCCATACGCTCAAAATCGCTACCTTTAGAGACCATTTCTAGTACACGGTTAGCTCTGTCTACCACCACTGCTGAATCTGCTGCAGTGGCATTTGCTTTGAATTTGAATAAAATGTGAGAAACTTCCCTCTCGACCTGCATACGGGAATACGCTTGTTCTACCAGCTTATCAGTAACTTCCTTATCTACCAAATAGGCATCTGCCAACTGGCGCCGATAGTCTTCTAACTCTCGAGCAAGGGCTGTTATAGTATCCAACTTCATCTCCCTTGCTTGCTGTACTTTTAGTTTGAATTTGACATACAAATCCAGATATTCCTCCAAAGACTCACGCGAATAATTGGCTTGAGCTGCATTTGTTTTTTTATAAATATAATCAAATTCACCCACCTCTACCGGCTTACCAGCCACTTTAAAGAGGACTGTTTCCGAAGTTGGAGTTTGTGCAGATAAAGGTGCGCAAAAAATCATTGTAAAACCCAAAATAAACAAGTAGAAACTAACTCGCATAAGGTATATTTTTAGGTGAAGATTTATAATTAAGGGTGTAAAAGTAGGAATTCTTTGACACTTGCAAAAACGCTCGAATAGACATTCAAGTGTGGGAATTGGTGTATTTTGTGGAATTATTGCTATTCATTGAATCAAAGGGAGCATTAAAAGTGATAACTATTTATGGAGACTACAGATATCTTTCCCATATTTGAAGATCCCTCCATTCGGGGACTTAAGGAAAAAATTACCCTCCAGAAAGGTCATGTGTTTTGGCTTACAGGGCTATCGGGTTCAGGTAAAAGCACCTTAGCCGAGGCAGTTTATCGAACTCTCCTCAAAAATGAGAGGCTCAGTGTGTGGTTGGATGGAGATACAGTTAGAAATGGGCTCTGTCGAAATTTAGGCTTCAGTGAAGAAGACCGCACAGAAAACATTCGACGTGTTGCAGAAATGGCCAAAATCTTGTCTAATTCAGGAATAATCGTGTTGTGTTCGCTGGTTAGTCCGACTGCTCACATGCGAAATATGGCTGCTGATATTGTAGGCCTTGGGGATTTCTCTCTAGTATATGTAGATGCACCCATAGACATATGTAGGTCCAGGGACCCCAAAGGGCTATACGAAAAGGCAATAGGCCAAAGTAATGGTAACTTCACGGGTATTCACACGGTATATGAAGTTCCAGAACAGCCTGATTTGGTATTAAACAGTGGAAAGGATTCGTTTGAGTTCTGTTTTGAAAAATTGCATACCTTTGTGCATCAGCACTGTCAGAAAAAATGAAGACTGGTACACCTAATTTTTACCATTCAGTTTTTGGGTAAAAAGCAGAAAATTCGCTCATGAATTACAAGTTAAATTATTTAAGGGAATTAGAATCGGAGGCTATTTTTTTGTTGAGGGAGCTTGCGGCTCAGTTCGATAGGCCCGTTATCCTATTCTCGGGTGGTAAGGACAGTATAGTGGTGACTCATCTGGCTATCAAGGCATTCGCTCCGGCAAGAATGCCATTTCCCTTGTTACATGTGGATACCGGACATAACTTTCAAGAGACATTGGAATATCGCGATAGGCTTGTCAATAAATATCGTTTATCTTTGGAGGTTGCCTCTGTAGAACATGGTATACGAGAAGGTTGGCTTCAAGAAGAAAAAGGCCCCCATGCTTCACGCAATTTGCTGCAAACGCCAGTGTTGCTAAAAGCAATAGAAGAGGGCGGATTTGATGTAGCCATTGGTGGTGCCCGAAGAGACGAAGAAAAGGCGAGGGCTAAGGAGCGCTTTTTATCCCATAGAGATGAGTTTGGTCAGTGGGACCCCAAAAATCAACGCCCAGAATTGTGGAGTTTGTACAATGGACGCAAAAAAGCTGGTGAACACTTTCGGGCCTTTCCAATATCGAACTGGACGGAGATGGATGTTTGGACTTACATCAAAGAAGAAAATATCCCCTTGCCTTCCCTTTATTTCAGTCATGAACGCAATGTAATCCGTCGAGGATCTCTTATTTTGGCTGATAGTCCTGTTGTTCAAAGATTAGATAGCGACATAATTGAATCGGCCAGGGTTCGCTGTCGCACCATTGGTGACATTACATGCACCGGTCTTTGGCTGTCAGAGGCTTCTGATATTCAGTCGATAATAGAGGAAATCACGCTATCTGTGCACACGGAAAGAGGAGCGCGATTAGATGATGCCCGATCGGATTCTGCTATGGAAGACCGCAAAAAGGAGGGCTATTTTTAATTTAATTTTATAAAAATGCCATATAACCATAATCATAAAGAGTTAGTCCGGTTTACTACTGCAGGTAGTGTAGACGATGGCAAAAGTACGCTCATAGGCAGGCTGCTTTATGATAGCAAGGTGCTGCTGGAAGACCAATTAAAAAATTTGGAGCGTGCCAGTACCCATAGGGGATACGAGTCGTTAAATCTTGCGCTAGTAGCTGATGGTTTGAAATCAGAGAGAGAGCAGGGCATAACTATAGATGTTGCTCATCTTTATTTTTCGACCCCGAAGCGTAAATACATCATAGCTGACTGTCCGGGTCATATACAGTATACCAGAAATATGGTTACCGGAGCTTCTACAGCTAATGTAGCTTTGGTATTAATTGATGCAGTCAAAGGAATTCAAGAGCAAAGTCGGCGTCATGCATTTATTGCTTCTTTGTTGCATATCCCACATCTGGTATTTTGTATCAATAAAATGGATCTTGTCGGGTGGTCTCAAGAAGTTTATGATCAATTAAAACAAGATTTGGAGGTTTTTTCTCAAAAATTAAAAATCACAGATATTTCCTTCTTGCCGATCTCCGCACTTCAGGGCGATAATATAGTGGACAGATCTAGCAATATGGATTGGTATGATGGACCTACTCTGCTGTATTATCTAGAAAATGTGCATGTATCCGGCGACACCAATCTTACTGATCTAAGATTTCCTATTCAACTTGTTTTGAGGGCCAATCAAAGTCAGGCAGATGAATTTAGAGGTTATGCAGGTCGTATGGCAGGAGGCGTATTGCGAGTCAATGATGAGGTCACGCTTCTTCCAAGTGGATTTGAAACCAAAATTGCTGAAATCAGATGCGGACACGAATCGGTAGAAGAGGCATTTCCACCCAGTTCTATTTTGATTCGTCTGGAAGACGAGATGGATTTGGAGAGGGGCGATATGATTGTAAGGCGACACAATCAGCCTGAATTGTTGCAAACGTTTGATGTGATGATCTGCTGGTTTGATCACAAAATTACGCTACAGAAAGGCGTGAAATATTTATTGCGACACACCACCAATGAAGCACGTTGTATTATTACTGATGTCCATTACAAAATGGATATAAACACCTTACACCGTAATCAGGACACAGAGATTATTGGAATGAATGATATAGCTAGGGTTACACTCAAAACTACAAGGCCTATCTTATGTGATGCGTATGCAAAGAATAGAGAGACGGGTAGCATAATATTGATAGATCCTGTAAGCAATCACACCTTGGCTGCCGGTATGATTATTGGGTGAAAAAGTTAATGGCAATTTTTATGACAAACAAGGTCACTCTAGTTTACTATATAGATTGATTCTAAATAAAATAAAAATCTATTGTAGGCTTTTAGCACATACTATATTTGTCATGTTAAAATTTGATAATAGCCCAGTGGGCGTAGATGTAATACCAAATCAGGCAAGTCATGACGGAAAAAATCAAACAATATTTATTGCAAGACTTAAATATTTCTATTGGTGCGGAAGATTTGAAAGAGGATACCCCTTTATTGAGCAGCAGACTCATTGACTCTATATCTGCTTTATTATTAGTAGAATTCTTAGAGAAATCATTTGAGATAGCATTTAAACCTCATGAAGTAAACCAAGAAAATCTAGACTCTATAAAGCGTATTCAGGATTTCATTACTCAAAAAAAGGATAGCCTTGTCTGATTTTCGGACATTATTTGAAAAAAGTGTTGCTAAGTGGCCGCAAAATAACGCGGTGCTGAATCCGATTTCGGGAGTCAGCTATACATATGCTCAATTGTGGGATTTATCTGTTCAATGGTCAATTTTTTTGCAAAATCGGGGTATTAGAGAGGGTGCTGCTTTGGGTATTTGTCTTATGAAATCCGCTGAATCATTAAGTACAATATTAGCTGCTTTAGCCAACCATTGGGTTTATATTCCTATGGACATCGAAGCGCCTCTGTCCAGATTGAATAGGATTTTGGAAAATGCGGGTGTGGCAGGTTTTTTTTGCGACACTGAAAAATGGGTTGAATGGTCTGCAACATGTCCTTTTGATCTTGAGGTAGTTCCGACCTCCAACCCCAATATTTTATGGATACAAGCATTGGTTCAACCAAAAATACACCATGCTGATTTAGCCTATATTTTATATACTTCTGGATCTACTGGCGTGCCTAAAGGGGTATGTATTTCTTGTAAAAATGCACTTTGTTTTGTGGATTGGGCTGCAGCACAATTTGAACTGAGTTCAAACGATGTCTGTTCCTCACTAGCTCCTTTTCATTTTGATCTTTCGGTATTTGACCTCTTTGCCTCATTTCGAGTGGGTGCTTCCGTTTTATTGGTAGACCATAAAAGCATTAAAAATCCAATGCTACTTGTTAGTTGGATCACTGAATTCAATGTATCTGTCTGGTATGCTACCCCTACCACATTAAAGCTGATGCTTCGTTTTGGGCGCATGGATAATTATGATTTTAGTTCATTGCGCTTATTGTTGTTTGCCGGGGAGGTGATGCCAGTTCCAGCTTTAAGGCAACTTAGACAATATTGGAGTCATGCGGTATTTTATAATTTATATGGGCCTACAGAAACCAATGTGTGTACCTGGTTCAAAGTACCAGATGCCATTCCAGAAGACCGAACAGACCCCTTTCCTATAGGCTTTGCTTGTCCATTTGCAAGTTGTTATCTTCGGATTGAGGATGAATTTTTGGCTCCTCAACCTGGACTCATGGGCGAATTATTCGTTGGTGGGCATTCAGTGATGCAAGGCTACTTATCTATGCCCGAAAAAACAGCCGAATCTCTCATTGATACATCTTGGGGTATCTTATATAAAACTGGTGATTTGGTCAGCGTATCGTCTGATGGAGCATTGATATATACAGGAAGAGTCGACCGTATGGTCAAACGACATGGATATAGGATTGAGTTGGGCGAAATCGAAAATGCTTTATCTCAACATGCTGGAATCGCACAAGTTGCTGCATTGAGCATCCAACGCCCTGATCAACTTCGCATTGTAGTTTTTTATCAGGCTAATGTGGGCGAAGTTATACCTAATAATCTGGAATTCAATGTTTTTCTTCAACAGTATCTTCCTGCTTATATGTTGCCAGATCAATACCAGGCGATAGAACAATGGCCTGAAACCACTTCTGGAAAAACAAATTATTCCACACTCCTTTCCATGGCTGAAGACTTATTTCCAGTATGAGCAATTTTGAATTATCGCCAGAGCAGCTTCATTTGAAGACAGAATTTTCCCGATTCGTACGAGAAGAGCTCAATAAGGTGTCAATTGACTCGGTGAATCGGTTGATAAAAATTCGAAAAAAATGGGAAATTGCTGGTCAAATATTGCTTCCTGGTCTTCCCATACCCAAAGAAATGGGGGGAAGAGGACTAAATGTAATGGAAACATTCCTATTGCTGGAAGAGTTGGGATTTTCTAGTCCGGATCAGGGCTTCAATTTTGGTGTTTGTGCCCATTTGTTAGCCTGCGCTGTTCCCATTTGGTTGTTTGGGAATGTTGAATCACAGGGTCGGTTTCTCCCTGATGCTTGCGCTGGCAGGAAAATTATAGGCAATGCGATGAGTGAACCTGCCTCGGGATCTGATGCCTTTCAGATGGCTACTTTTGCTAAACCCATAGACAATGGTTACTCTATTACCGGCCATAAAAATTTTGTAAGCAATGTCACGGAATGTGACATAATACTATTGTATGCTCGAACCAATGAGGAGGGCGGTGCATTTGGCGGAATTAGCGCTTTTGTTCTAGATCTTAGTGAGTGCAACGTGTCTAAAGAAGGAATTTGGGATAAATCTGGATTGCAATCTTGTAGTCTTGGTGGGATTTTTATGGATCAATTAAAAGTAAACAGTTCCTGTCTTCTTGGGCCTGAGGGAAGAGGTGCTCATATCTTTAATACATCTATGGAATGGGAAAGGGCTTTACTCGGCGCGATACATCTTGGCAATAGTCGGAGATTAATAGATCGAGCTATTAATTTACTTAGATCTTACCGCAATAAGGATGGTCGGGAATACCAATGGAAGGCTCAAAAAGTTGCTGAATGGTATACGCAGTTGGAGGCTACTTATACCTATGCTTTTCGGACTGCATCCAAAATGAACAATGGAAAAAATGCGGCTAAAGAGGCAGCTATGTCCAAATGGATGGTAAGTGAAAACTACAAACAAATTTCTTCCGGAATGATGGCTATTTTTGGGGTCGAATATCCAGATCAAGAAGATATGAATAATTCAATTAATGCGGCAGTGGCTTCGGGTATTTACTCAGGTACCAGCGAGATACAAAAATTAATTATTGGTCAACAACTTGGATTTTAGCTTGTTTAACTTAAAAAATTAGTGATATGGAACATTTGTACGATGTAATAGTCATTGGGGGTGGTCCTTCGGGTTCTACTTTAGCCCATTTTTTAGTCAAAGAGGGGTTAGATGTGTTGATTTTGGAGAAAGAAAAATTCCCGAGAGAGCATGTTGGTGAATCACTTCTACCATTTTCATACCATCTTTTCGAAGAGATGGAACTACTAGATTATATGAAAGCCAATTACACCCGTAAGCCTGGGGTTACTTTTTCTAATGCCAACGGTGACAAATCTTCTCATTGGTGTTTTGACAAAGTATTAGAAGGGCCGTCAAGTTTATCTTTTCATGTGCGTAGAGCTTATTTTGATGATTTGTTGCTAAAAAATGCGCGCAAAAGAGGCGCAACAGCTTTAGAAGAAGTACAGGTGACGGATGTACAATATAACGAAAGCGGTCTTGGAGTCAAAGTCATGGCTTACGACAAAATGAAAGGGGATTTGACTTTTTCTGGAAAATTTCTGGTAGATGCTAGTGGTCAGGATAGCTTTATGGCCAAAAAACTTAAAAATCAAAAACCTTTTGAGCGATTGAATGTGCGCTTGGCTATTAGCTCACATTGGGAAAATATTCAACTTACTGAATCTTTAGCTAATGGGAATATCACCATCATCCACTTTGGTGGCGAGAAATTGGGATGGATTTGGATGATTCCACTATCAGAAGGAAGACTCAGTATTGGCTTAGCCATAAACATGAGTTATGCCAATAGTCGTCGCAAAGAGTTAATAGAGGAGCATGGTCCGCGCAAATGGTATGAAGCTCTTTATAAGCAGGAGTTGTCTGAATCGCCGTTGGTCATGAGTGTTATCGAAAATGCAAATATGTGTTGGGATGTCGTAACCAATGGAGACTTTTCCTATTACGCACAAGAAAAACACGGGCCATCTTACGCCATGATTGGCGATGCGGGTGCATTTTTAGATCCCATTTTCTCCAGTGGAATTTACTTAGGTATGACTGCAGCCAAATTGGTTGCACCAGGAATTTCCAAATACATCAGAACGGGCGACTATAGCGGTATTAACGATGCCTATAAAACAATAGAAGACGGATACAAAGTAGTAGAAGATCTCATTTTAGCATTTTATGAGCCCACTGCTATTGCATTTCCTGAGTTGGCCGGGTCGGCTGGGGTAACTCATGAACAATTTGAATCCATATATTCTGTTTATCATATGCTCTTGGCTGGAGATTTCTTTAATCAATCAGAAAGATATCGCTATGCAATTGCAGCGCTACGCAATCCTGAGATGATTGAAAAATATCGTAGTTTGAAGGCTCATAGTACACAAGAACAATTGTCAACACTTTGTGTGCCTAAGCTAGAAGAGGTATTGGCATAAAACTCTTACAACTGATCGAGTTGATAACGAAAAAGGCTTCATGAAATGAAGCCTTTTTCGTTTATGGGTTATACTTAATTAGTGATGTAAATATTTTACAAGCAAAATCACGGATTAATTTTGAAAAGTACGTAGCTACCTTGTCGAAGAGTAGTATCTGAAAAACCAGGCTTTCCTGAAATAATTTCTCTTCCTAAATCAACCGTTCCTCCGGAAGGATCTGGTATAATGTTGTCAGTATAAAGTAATTCTGCTTTATGGGAATTGGAGATAATCCGAATGAATTCATTTGCTTTCGTAACCAGGGATTTGTCAGGAGTGCGATCCATCGTTCCGATATTTAAGTCGAATAAAACGTACCTAATACCATTTTCATACAATAACGGCACAAAGACTGACTTGTCTTTAAAATCGCGAATGGCATTAGAAAAAAGTTCCAGCTGATTATCCTCAATAACACGCTCATTGTTGCGCGTGATATGGTAGTTAAAAAATGTACCGACACGATATACCTTGGCATTGTCGTCGCTATTAATAACTTCTAAAGACTCTTTCATAAAAGGCAGGAAATAGGGGAAAGTCGCTTCTTTTTCCTGAAAACGGCCAGCAGCTGAAATAAAGGAGTCAGTAAATATGAGCGATCTGTTAGTATCGGATTGGTTGTTATATATGGAGAAAGGTAGTGTTAAATTCATTAATATAAAAAGTGTAAGTGGTAAATAAGGTATCCACTTTAAACCTTTTAGTTCTGCGTCATTTTGGGCGTGCTGAATAATTGCTGGAATAACTATTGCCATGGCGGGGAATGTATACCAAACGATACCATTTCCAAATAGAAACCAGAAAATTGTATAAACGCCACTAAAGGTTAATAGCATTTTTTGGTTTGAGGAATAGTGACTCAATCTTGACTTTGAAAGTCCAAACAGAATGGCGGCCAATACAATTATGCAAACAATAGTCCATCCAAAAGAAAAGTCGGATAGTTTATTATACACATCTTGAAAATTAATCCCAATCCATAATAAAGGCTGATTAAATAACAAGAAAAGCCATTTTAGCACCTGACTTAATGTATCAGAAAAATTTACAGTAATACTATTTAAATAGTCTGAAGGGCTTGAACTAGTATTGCTTTTGAGCCATTCAAAATATTGACTACTTATTGAAAAAATCCACAAACCAATTAATAAAATTGTTCCCGCAATAGTTTTCCAAAGACTTGAAGATATAACCAATAACCCTAGCCATATTATGAACAGAAAGCTAATATCTAAATATCTGGTATCAGGTATATTTGTATTCATAGTTAGGTCAAAAGGTAGGGATAGATATAAACTAAGACCTTTGTCATAGCCGATGTACCTCTTTATTTCCTCGTATTGGGCGCCTGATATTCCTTTATTATTTTCATTGAGATACTTAACTTGTCGTTTTTCAAGTTTTTCTTTTTGAGATGGTGTAAGTAATTTATTTATAATCTCTATTTTCAAATTCTGAGATGCCTCTCCGTTGAGTTCTCTTTTGATTACCTCCGGTGGAATAAATGCGATTATTTGTTTAAGGGTAGTTTGCTGCGTTTCGTCCAACAAAATATCTTGTTTAGTAAGAAATCTTTTCATTCGCTCAATGATTTTGGACCGTATTTGAACCATATCATTGGATTCATTAAATGTTGTCCTTAATTTTATGGCAGCAGATTGTTCAGGTCTTAAAAGCGTATCCGTGATAAAAGGACGTAAACTTTTTAAAGAGTAATCAAGTACTGTCCTTAAGTATTCTGCTAGTTTAGCCAATTGCATTTGGTCTAAGTCAATGCCTTGCAATTTAATTAAAGAGGATATTTCAATTATTCTATCAAGTCTGTAAATTAAGTCTTTTTGTTCAATCCGTTGTTGGTCGGGTTTGCCAAACAGCATTGATTCTAATGTGATATTTTTGTTCTCAGCTAAATTTTTGAAGATCCATGGACTTAGTGAAATAAGGGTAAATAAGACTAATGTTATTCCTCCTTTAAGTTGAGCTTTATAGTTTTGCCACTTCCTAAAAACTGAAATACCCATCAATACGAAACCTAAACTAAAAGGTATGGCACCTATCAAGTAAGGTGAGTTTTGGCCCAATTCAAGGTAAGCTAATCTATAAGCACCCGTAAAAAAGAAAAATCCAACTGCAGTCAGACTTAGTCCAGCTACTATCCTCCACCCACCTATGCTGTATAGCCACATGGATGCTACAGAAATAGCCACAAAAAACCCAAGATATTTTATACCAATCGCGTATCCCAACAATAAACCTAATAGCGCTAACGCTTTCCAGTCAGTTTTATTGACGTTGTTTCTCGAGTCTTGTATCTTCGGTTTCCATAATAAGTAGCTTAAATGAATAATTCCTAGGACTACAAACAAAAATCCTAAATCAATCTTTTCGTCTAAAAGAATATGATATCCAGTTGCCGGAATAAGTAAAAAAATCAAAGATGGAAGCCAATAATATTTTAAGTTGAAAACCTCTTTAGCGAAATAGGTCAAATATAATATTACGGGAACCACGATGAAATGAGAAATGGCTATTGACATGGACTCCCAACCAGTTAAAATTTCTCCTATCGCCATAAATAATGACCAATTAAATGCACTGAAGCCAGAAGGTAATTCGCTGGAGGTTGCGATTAAATGTGAGATATTCATGTAAACACTAACACCATCAAAGCCAAGTGGGAAAAGCTTTACAGATCGAATGAATGAAATAGAAATGAATAATAGGATCCCCAAAACTGATAAAACTTGCACGTAGGACCCGGGTGAATAAGTAATTTTATGAAATAGTAATTGTTTTATTCCTTGTACAATAGTTTTTATTCTCCATACAAAAATTATGGCAAGTAAAGGCCATAGTGACCACCACGTAAGGAGGCCCGCTATCCCCAGAAAAAATAAAGGTATGCTAAATAAGGCTATACCTATAACTACAGCTAGCATGGGAGTGCTGTTGTCTGATATATCTTTGTCAAGTTTTTTTACTGCCCAGTCTCCCAGCCCAAACATTATAAGCAGTATCAAAACAAAAATAGCTTGCAGTATAAATGAATAGGCCATAAATGGCAATATGTCCTTCATGGTTAGGATTATTCCTTCTGTGGAACGGATATAAACACTTAAGGAAATAAACTGTAAGGCAAATATCAGTGCATAAATCTTCCACCCTCGAATATCACGTTTGGCAGAATTTAAGTACAACCCAATAGATATAAGTAAGCTAATTAATATAACAGCTAATTTTGCATTTGGTAGCTCAGAAAAGTTACGAGCATACACTGGATGAAAAAACCAATAAGTAATGGCGACCAAAATCACTCCTAAAACGCTTAATAAAGAGTAAGCGATGGTCCTGTTTTTCGTAATATTTTGTATCATCTAAATATGCATTATATCATTTGCTGCGCCAATTTAATAGAATCTGCAGAATTGGTAGATTTATTCGTATACCTTATTTCGTACTTATGCTATTTGTTATAAATACTTTAACAATTCAATCCTGAATCACTTTAAATTATCCATCTCAATAATATTTTTTTTGACAGCACACATTATGAATTTTTATAATTTTAGTTGTACAGATAAAAAATTGTATATTTGCATATCTAAATAATATACCGTCATGAAAAAACTTTATAATTTATTGGCAATCATAGTTTTGACTATTTTCATTGCTGCATGCTCCCAAACGCCTAAAACTCAGAAAGGCACAGTAGAAACTCAAGAAAAAGCACCTGATAATCCGGTTGTTGCCACGGAAGAAGTGGATAAAAAGAGCCTGAATGCTGCTGACAGGATTGGAAGTCAGCTGGAAGAACTGGGCGATGGACTTACAGAAGAGCAACGCGCAAGATTAGATGAGTTGTCTCAGAAATATGATAGAAGTAGAGCCGGAAGTCAGGAGGAAAGAAGGGCTATGCGTCAACAGATGCAAAATGAAGTAAATAATATACTTACCCCTGAGCAACGCGCAAAGCTTGATCAAAACAGAAAAACAAGAAAAGGAGCATCTGACAATTAGTTTTTCAGTACGTCAAAATAAAAAAGCAAATGCTTTTCTATACAAGTGGCAAGTTCGAACCGCTTCAATGGTAGTTCTTGCCACTTTTCATTTAATGCTTTTTCCATGGCTGACTTGAGGCCAGCCGGGTTAAATTCTTCCATAGTAATTACTTTGCCTCCAACAACCTCACTGAGAGCCCCCTTAGCTGAACTGATTAATGGCGTACCTAATGCGATCGTTTCGACAGCTGCAAAACAAAATCCTTCACTATAGGAAGGAATCAATACTGCATCTGCGTTAGCTATAGTCTCGTATAAAGCTTTCTTCGTCAAATCATATGATATGGTTATTTGTTTTTGAAGATGTTGGCTCTCCTTGATTTTGTTGTTAATCCATCGTGATATTTGATTAGGCCGATTGGAAAGCACTAACTGCAACTTAACCTGTGGGTATGATTTTGCTAGCTGCTCAAAGGCAGGCAAAATGAGGTCTATTCCCTTTGAAACACCCTGCCTCCCAAAGTATAAAAACTGAAATTTTTCTTCATTCTTTAATTGCAAACGGGTATTTGTAAACTGTGAATAGTCTATTCCATTATAAATTAATGTTATCTTTTTAGTGGATATACCGGTTCTTTCTAATGCCTTTTTCGTGCTTTCTGAAACGGCTATCCAATGGAAAAAAGGCATTTTTAGCAATGCCCATTCCATACTAAAATATATTGGACGAATAAATGGATGAATGAATGGCAACCTCCACCAAAGTTTGTGCCATACTTCATGAAAAGTGATAACAACCTTTTTTTTACAAAATAGGCCACCGAGGTAAGCAGGAAATCCTGCATTATATGAGGTAGTGTGGATAAGGTCAGCCCAATGGGCATATTTAATTACTGCGGGTAATGCCAGAAAGGTAAAAAAGTAGCGATTTTGGCAGTTGATTCTATGAATATTTACTCCTTGATATGTTTCTTTTTTTGGAAGATCTTTGTCAAATTTTGTAGTGATTACCCTTATTTCATGCCCTGATTGAGCAAGCGATGTGGTCAGGTGATAGAACAGCAACTCTGCTCCACCGGTGTAAGGGTGAAAGTGTTCCAAGACAAATAAAATTCTCACTGCTTGGACTCTTTTTCTTTAGAATGTAGTGCAATCTGACGAGTCAATCTGGTTAGCTCCTGTTCCTGCTTTTTTATTAGGAAAAATAATTTGTATTGGAAGAAAAACATGACGCCGAGACTGATAAATATTACAGCGTTGACGTTGTTTTTGATGCCGAAAAGCTCGGCAGCTTGTTTAGAGAAAAAATCCGGGAACATAGCAAATACAGCCAGTGAAAGCCAGAAAACACTACCTGCAAATGCCTCTTGTGGACTGATTTTTGACTTGCGAAATTTGCGCACCAATTCAATAATGAAAAATAACGCAAGTAACGGCACCAGTATTTGATAGAATTCTATATTCATAAAGTAGCAAATTATCTGTTTCTGGAAAAGAAAAATTTATAAAGCAGATGTAACGCGGTGTCTATACCGTTTCCCAGGTTTTGTCCCTTGCTCAAGGAATAAGCTGTGTAACGAACCCTGATAGGAACTTCACCTATACGCAAACCGCCTTTTTCAGCCATAAATATCATTTCACTACAATAGCCAAACCCATCAAGGGTCAAGTTAAGATTTTCTATCGCTTTTCTGCTTAAGAGTCTAAAACCCGACTGAGAATCCGAAAAATTACCGATACAAAACCAATTGGTAAACAGGTTTGAAATCTTGTTATATAAAATCCGTCTTTCTGGAATTTCGTGGTTATTGTTTAAAAAGCGACTACCTATTATCAGGTCAAAATTACCTGTTTGCATAGCTTCTAAAAGTAAATCTGCATCTTCAGGGTAATGTTGTCCATCTCCGTCTAGCTGTAATACATATTCAAATCCGTATTTTCGGGCGTAAGTAATTCCAGTTTGAGCTGCGGCTCCAGCTCCACGATTAATCATATGGGATACCACTTGTGCACCCGACTGGCGAGCAACGTTAGGTGTATCATCAGAACTTCCATCATCAATTACCAAAATATGAGAGAATCCAACATTGAACAAATTGTGAATAACCTCAGCAATGATACTTGCCTCGTTATATGCAGGAATGCAAACTACCACTTGACTTTTGGATATCATACGGCTATTTCATGCAAATGTAATTTTTTGTTAGCAAACAGCAGTTTGGTAAAGCTGATTTTAGCTTTTCTATTCAAATGAAGCCATGCTAAAAGTAAATGCTTTGGCAACAACAATGTTTTTTTTACTTGGGTTTTATTTATCCTTAGCCATAATTCAAGTAATGAATAGATCTGTTACTTTAATGTTTTTTATCTACAAGTTTAATGTTTTTGGTTTCTTCTAATGGCTGTAAGACCCTCATTCTATATAGAATATATTGGTTGACTAAGTGGAAAAAGGTATGTGAGCGTTCTTCCTTGATTTTCAAACCGTCGGCCCACTTAATCATTCTAAAATATTCGACAAAATAATAGTAGCTTATCTAGATCAATAGCATTTAATGTTTTATGAAGATTATTTTCCGCGTATTCTTAACCCATTAGAGGTATTTTACATCAAGGTATGTTTCATGTATTATTCTCTTTAAGTTATCTCCATTTATCGGGTTATAAATATAGCTGTTTTAACTTAAGTTGAATAATTTATAAATATGTCGAACTAGTTCTTGCTTATGTTTAATTAAGTTATTTTCTTTGCGTAACAAACAATCAATTAGCTTGTTACGCCTTTCAATTTTATTTTATATTTCTTTTTTACTGTTTTTTAGTTGCCATAAAAAACAACCAGATATTTCGCCTTTACATTTTTCAGAACAAACATTTGATTCTATCCAAGTAGAACTCGCATATAGCAAGTTAGACGCCAAGAACAGAAAGACGTATATTCTTGATATTTTACAAAATACCTATAAAAACAGACAGAGTGCAGAGAATTGGCTTTTATCAAAAGTGGACACTTCTCAGCAAGTTATACAGGAATGGGGAAATGAAGATTTGTTCGTTTTATTAGATGCATTAAATAGCGCTGAATATTATGGCATTGAGCTTCGCTGGGCAAAGTTTCTTGTTTCCTGTAATTACACGGCCCAATATGAAAAAGCCAACTGGTACGTTGCTCATATATTTTCTAATCATTATAGCGATTTAAAAGAGGTAGACAGCCTACAGAAATATGTTGGTGTTCTTCAAGATGCGATGGCAAAAGATTCGGCTAACTGGATATCACTCGCCTATTTCACAGGCAATGGTAATCTTGCATTTATAGAGGGTCAATACTTTAATGCAGTGATTAATTATTACGAAGCTATCTCTTTTGTTGATACAAATGATATCAAGAATTTGAGCTCGCTTTATTTCAATATTGCCAATACATATCTTAATCTAAAGTATCCTGATAAAGCTTCTGAGTTTTTAGACAAGTCTATTGCGGTTATAGGGGAGAATGGATTAACTACAAGTCAGCAGTTAATACAGGCTTTGATACGTTATAAAATGGGTAATTATAAAGAGGCGGATAAAATATATACTCAAATAGTTAATGACCTAGATAACCATAATTCAAGCATACTATTAGCGCAAGCATATTCAAATATAGGAAATTTAAAGGTTAAAGAAGAACTCTTTGATATTGCGTATAATTATTTTGCAAAATCAGATTCTATTTGTAATGATCAAGGCATAGACTTCGGAATATTGGTAAACCATATTAATAGAGCTGAGCTATATATATCACAAAAAAAAGCAGAGCAGGCTCTCGATGAGCTTCTTTTAGCAGAAAAATTGGCCAATGTGTTTGATATGCCAAGTATTACGCTCGAAGTATATGAATCTTTGAGCAGGGTATATGACATGCTTGACAACAAATCTCTTGCCAACAAATATTTTAGACAATATGTAACTATAGAGAATGAGATCATGGGCGATATTCCTCGAAGTGCTATAGCTGAATGGGCTCATGCTAAGGATAAAGAAAGACTGAGAAATATTTCCTCTGCTTATGAAATTTCCCTGCAAAGGCAAAAAAAGAATGTTTATTTAGCCGCATCAATAATATCATTTATTATTTTGATTTTTAGCTTTGGCTTTTTCATTATTAGTAGAAAAAATATGAAATTGCGACAGCAGATGCATTTAGAGAACCAAGCTCTTTTGCACCAACTAGAGTTAAAAAACAAGGAAGAACTTACAGAGTCTTTAAAAAAAATATCTACATTCCACGCTAAGCAATGGATGAAAGACGAGTTGCTAATTATCCTAAAGGAGCTCCCAAAGGCGCAACAGCAACTTTTTAATGGATTAAAACAAAAACTCGATCAAGGAGACTTTGAAGAGTATTTAGATGAATTCGAAATGAGATTCTCTAATGTATATGAAGATTTCTATCAGAAATTAAAAGAACATGCTCCAGATCTTACGCCCACTGAAACACGAATTTGTGCGCTGATGCGCTTGAATATTTCCTCCAAAGAAATAGCAATGTTAACAAATAGATCTGTAGGTACTATAGAAAATAATAGAGGTAGTATTCGAAAAAAACTTAACCTACCCTCCGATGTAAATATCCAAGAATTTCTTTTGAAGTTGTAATAATATTAATAATCAGGTATTTACAATCTACAATGTGCTTTTTGTGGAATGGGATTTCAGCTCCCATTAGTATTTCGTGATATTTTTCTTTTTAGTTTAATTTGAGATGTCGAACTTGATATGCACCTTTGTAAGGCATTTCATGCGCTCATTAAAACAATTTACTTAAATTGTTTTGTAAGCTTTTCGTCTTAAAGGTAGGTTATGAGTCAAAATCAAGAAAAGATTTCGGATTTTCAATCCGTGGTTAAGTCAGTTCCCCTGCTTAGAGAAGAAAAATTCATGCATAAAGTATGCATTTTACAGATACAAGCTTGTATCTTCGCAATGCATTCATCATTATTGGTTTATCAACATAATAATAGGTGGTTACATTCAATTTTTTTGAGGAGAGAAGAGTAGCTTAACAGTGTTAAAAACCAATAAAAAACACATTTGCAATAAATAACAAGTATTCAATAAAGTAGTTCAACAATAAAATAGAAATCGAAAAACATTAAAATTTTAACAATGAAAAAATTATTTACATTTTCAATTTTGATGCTTTCCTTCAGCTTCCTGGAGGCTCAAGTGGGTATCGGAACAAACACACCGCATGCTTCTGCCATGTTGGAAGTTCAATCTACTAATAGCGGAATTTTATTACCAAGTATGACCAGCTCGCAGCGAGCTGCCATTAGTACCCCTGCATCAGGTTTGCATGTGTATGATACGGATACTAAGTCATTATGGTTCTACAACGGCGCGGTTTGGGTTAATACTGCTTCAGATGCTACCTACGGAGATGTTAAATCCGGATTTCAATCTTCCGATCATGAAGGCTGGATAAAATTGGATGGAAGAGCAATTAGCACCCTCTCAGCTGCACAACAAACTGTTGCCAATTCTCTTGGGTTTACAGGCAATTTGCCAGATGCAAATACTGCCTATTTAGTTCAAAATGGTGGTTCTATGGGTAGTGTTTCAGGCGCTAACACTGTGGCACTTACTCAAGCAAATCTCCCGAACGTTTCTTTTTCAGGAACTGCAGCAAGCAGCGGAGCTCATAGTCATGGAGTCAATCCACCCAATACTACTACATCTAGCAATGGCGCTCACAACCATGGTTCTAATGCTACTGGGGGTGCGTCCGGATATGGTCTAATATATGCAAATGGGTGGGCTACGCTTACAGGTTCGAATGACTACACTTGGGGAGAGCCAAATTTGTATACAACTCCAGGGGCGCTTAATATATATTCAGCAGGTACTCATACTCATGATGTTGATATTCCTTGGTTTTCTTCAGACAGTGGTGGTGCGCATACGCATTCTGTTTCAGTTACATCAGGAGGATCAGGTACTGCAGTAAACATTGCTCCTAAAAGTTTGACTGTGAATATGTTTGTATATCTCGGGAAATAATTAAAACACTACAAATGAAGATATTCAACATAATCTTCTCTCTTCTTGTCCTTCCTTGCTTACTTATTGGGCAAAGCATGACTACGACGGGAGATGAAATAGTACGATTAAAGCCGGGTACAACCTTCTCTTCTGTGGGGGGTATTCGCATGGCAGGATCTGGTAATAGCGTTTTTTCGCTGCCTACCGGATTATCTCTGCACAACACAGCACCATCCAGCCGAAGGTTTTTGGTTACCAATCCTAACGCACGCTATGAAGTGACGGATCTTGCACAAGCAGGAACGGCCACTTTTTATTTAGATGTATTATATAATAACCAGGTGAGTCAGGTCGACTTTACGATTAAAAATGGAAACGCACTAGCTGACTATAAGGTTGGCGTTAGCCAAACACAGCATACAGGTTATACTGATATTCCAGTGGAGTGGTCAATCACAAGAGTGGGTTCAAATCCCAACCATGTGCATGACCTTACCTTCACGTGGTCAGCAGATTTAGAGCCGGTGTCAAATACAATCGCTGGAAAGCGACTTTACAGGTATGATGAACAAGCCAATGAGTGGGTTCAATTGTCTGATGCATCTATGACTATAGATCAAAATAACAGAACTTTGGTCTACACAGGTTTTGTAGGTGCACTCAATAACACACGATTTATGATTGCTCAGCTAACCAATCATGTCTGGCAAGGTGGGGTTTCCACTGATTGGCATACCGCTGCTAACTGGCAGTATGGGATTTTGCCTACCTCTCCATTTGCAACCATTTATATTCCTTGGATGGGGGTGCCCTTTAGGCCAATTACAACGACTAATGTAGAGGTTAAGCGTATTACAATTGAACCCAATACACTCCTGACTGTGGGTGGTACTGGAACCTTTCAAGTGAATGGATCCGTCATTAACAATGGTGACATTACTTTTAATCGGAGCACTCCGCTAACATTCACAGGATTAATTTCAGGATCAGGTACAATTACTAAAACGGGTTCCGCTGCGGTTACCTTCACCCAGAATCATACCAATAGTGGAGTTACTTTCATTAATGGAGGCACCTTAATTCTTCAAAACAATGCACCAAATCCAACCAACAAGACATTCATTGGGATTGGTAAGCTTGTTATTGAGCCTTCTTCTGCAAGTTTTTCTAATTCGTTTTCGACTAGTGGTTGGAACTTTACTGTAAATCTTTCAGGTTTAACCATAGGTAAGTCCAGTAATTCATCAGCTATTACTATTGCTGATTTTCTGATAATAGATGGAGATATCTCGGTTTTTGGGGGATCTATATCAGTGGAAAATGTAATTAGAGCCTTTTCGGGTGACATTGTTTTAGATGCAGATACTGGCAATCAGCTATCCTTCAATGGTAATGGGGTTACCATAATGGCTAATCAACTTGTTTATGCCAGGCATGGAAATATTTCCATTATAGGAAGAGGAGGTAATAATGCTTCTGGCAATCAGGTAGGAGTATTCTTAAAAGGGCAGTCAATATTACAATGCGATTCCAATACAGGTAATATCCTCATTGAGGGTATTGGGGGAGCTTCTGCTGGAGATGTCAATAACGGTGTTCGTTTGGGTGAATCTACCATTAATGCTCAAATTATCACAAATGGGGGAAGCATTACGGTTAATGGTACTGGTGATGGAACTGGTAGCTCGCGCAACAATGATGGAATAAGTGTTCAAAAAGTGGAGATTAGATCTGGAAGTGGAGCCATAACCCTTAACGGAGGTGTTCCACATAATAGCAATACTACAGAATCCATAGCTTTTGAAGATACTAGTATATTTGGCGCTACCTCCTCCCAATCTGGTAATATTCAGTTTGTCGGAGACATTTTTTGGATCAATAACTCCAATAGCGCCCGTCAAATTTTAACTTCAGGATCAGTTGTTTTTGAATCGGTTGGTCCTTCATTTGCCAGCTCATTCGCTTTTAGGAATTTTACCTTATCGTCAAACATCTCTTCGTTTCGTATAGGAAAATCCACCAATACATCTAATGTAACTGCAGAGAGTACTATCAGTATTGCTGGTCCAGTAAGTTTGTATGGCAATGACTTAGAGATTAATACCAACATATCTACAATCAATCATAATATCACATTAGGTGCTACTGGTCAAGTGACCCAAACGGGCGTGCTAACTGCAGCTGGTTTGGGTTTGCTGGGTACTGGAGATTTCACTCTCACCAATGCCTTGAATAACGTAAGTACTATAGCTGGTGGCGACCAAACAACAAAACTTGGAAGCCTGCGTTTTATTGATGCAGCGGGTGGTCTTACAGTAGGCACAGTAAATCCGACAGGTATTACTGCAAGTGGAGATATACTCTTAGAGACTATTGGGGGCGATATTATTTTGGATGCATTAGTATCGACTACTTCATCTACAAACACAACTACCGGATATAAAGGTGCGATTGTCATCAATGCAGGAAAGGGAGATCCCGTTGGAGTGTCTACGGGTGGAAATATTTTTGTCTCTGCCAGTGGAAATGTATCCGCACCTACTGGTATTATTAAATTATATAGTGGTCAGGAGGGAGTGCTAAGTGGCTCTGGATCCAGCTTGAATCCTTTGTCTTCAATAGTAACTCCAAGTTCATCTAATGTTAGAAAAGGGGTAGATGAAAACACGTTGAATTTTGACCCTGTATTAACTGGGCTACAAACTTACGCCCTATATAGACAGCAGTGCTCGGTTGGAACCGCCTCCTCTTCCCCTACGCTTTGCATGAATTCTCCCTTAACGCCCATTACTCACACCACAAGCGGTGCTACAGGCATTGGATCAGTAACTGGTCTTCCGAGTGGGGTAACGGCTAGTTGGAGTTCCAATACCATTACAATAAGTGGTGCTCCAAGTCAATCAGGTATTTTCAATTATGTGATACCTTTGATGGGGGGGTGCGGCAGTATGGTAGCTACTGGTACTATTATTGTAGATGCGGCACCGCCTGCATCCATTAGTGCCATAGAAGACTCGGGATTAAATAATAATGACGGTAATATTTGTGCTGGAGAGTCTGTTGTACTCAAAGCCAGTGGAGGGAGCACTTTTTCATGGAATGTTGGATGGTCAGCATCTATCCTTGAAGTAACTCCAACTACTACTACCACGTATACTGTTACGGTTACTGGATCAGACAACTGCGCGGCAACTGCTTCGATAACCGTTTCCGTGAGTAGCAATCCAACGCCTACGATTACAAATACAATGGACCCTAACTGTCCAGGGCAATCCTCTGGTACAGCAATGGCCAATATCAATCCAAACTGGACTTATAGTTGGAGTTCAGGGCAAAACACTAGCACTGCGACGGGATTATGGGAGGGAACACATACCCTGACCGTCACTGACAATAATGGCTGTAGCGGCACTACAGGTATAACGCTTGTAGATCCAGCCAACCCAATTTCTATTAGTTATACTAAAAGTGATGTCACTTGCTATGGAGGTAGTAATGGAAGTATAACGCTTAGTGTAACCAGTACGGGCAGTAATATATTTAGCTATACGTGGTCAAGCCCCTCTTCTGCTGGCAATACCTCAACCTTGACAGGATTACCAGCTGGTTATGTGTTCGTTACAGTATCTGAAACCGGAGGATGTCAATCATCTTTTTCCGCGGATATTGAAGAACCCAAACATGGTGTATTAGCTGATTTGGTAATAGTTGAAAATTCAAACGGGGTGGCTGACGATTGGATTATTTGTCAGAATGATGCAGCCTCGATTAGTGTAATTGCTCAGTCTAGTCCAGGTGCTTCGATAATATCATATTCTTGGAGTCTACCCAATATGGGTACTTCCACTAGTACGAATATTCCATCAGCTGGTACAGCAGGTACCTATCAGGTAACCGTAGAGGATAGTGATGGATGTATCGCAACAGTTAGTAATACACTATCTGTGACACCAACCAACACAGTTACAGCGGCATCCAGCACTCCTACGATTTGTATAAACACAACAATGACTCCGGTAACACATACTACTACTGGTGCAACGGGAATTGCTTATCCCCAAGGACTACCGGCTGGAGTAACAGCTACTTGGGCAGCTAATACCATCACTATTAGTGGTACTCCAATAGAGAGTGGTACATTTCAATATAGTATTTCTCTTTTAGGAGGTTGCGGTACAGTGAGTGCTACAGGAACCCTTACGGTCACTCCTATCAATAGTGTCCAAAATCCTTCTGACAGACCAGTGGTATGTATCAATACATCTATACCAGTGATTACTCATGCCACCGTGGGAGCAACTGGGATTGCTTCTTCCACTGGTTTACCTAATGGGGTGACTGCTGTGTGGGCACCTAACGCTATTACCCTTAGAAATACGCTGTATGACGCTATTTCGATAAGTGGTATTCCTACACAAAGTGGAACTTTTAATTATAGCATAACACTTGCAGGAGGTTGTGGGACTGTTACGACTACGGGTCAGATTACTGTACTACCAGACAATACAGTTAGTCCAGCTTCTTCGACGCCTACGCTATGTATTAATACACCATTGGTACCTATAACTCATACGACTACAGGTGCTACGGATATAGGACAGGTATCTGGATTGCCGACTGGTCTTGTAGCCGCATGGGCATCCAACACTATTACTATAAGTGGTACGCCTACCCAAAGTGGTACATTTAATTATAGCATCACGCTTACGGGAGGCTGCGGTACGGTTACATCTACAGGATCTATTATAGTATTGCCTGAGAATACGGTAACTGCTACATCATCCACAACACCGACTTTATGTATTAGTACTTCATTGCCTAATATTACCTATACCACCACTGGTGTTACTGGAATAGCTTCAGCTTCCGGTTTACCTGCGGGTGTTACTGCGACTTATAACAACAATGTAGTTACGATAAGCGGAACACCAACGCAAAGTGGCACATTTGCGTATAGTCTTTCATTCTCCGGTGCTTGTGCTTTAGTGGGTGCAACTGGTACTATTTCCGTGTTGGAGCTTAATACGGTAAGTGCGCCATCTTATATCGCGGTTGCCTGTATCAATGAAGTCCTTTATCCTATCACCCATACAACAACGAGTGCCACTGGTATAGGAACAGCAAGTGGATTGCCACCTGGAGTAAGTGCTAATTGGGCTTCAAATGCTATTTCTATAAGTGGTACGCCTACTCAGAGTGGAGTATTCAATTATATTATTCCATTAACGGGTGGTTGTGGAAATGTTTCTGCTACGGGTACAATTACGATTAACGCCACAAATACAGTGGGTCCAGCTACAGGTTCGGGTACAACGTTGTGTATAAATACCGCTCTCTCTCCAATTACCCATCCTACCACTGGTGCTACGGGAGTTGGATCTGCTGTCGGGCTTCCTAATGGTGTAGTTGCTACCTGGGCATCAGATGTTTTAACTATAAGTGGTACTCCAACTCAAAGTGGTACTTTCAACTATAGTGTTTCGCTGTCTGGAGGTTGCGGTATAGTAAGTGCTACGGGTACCATTACGGTAATTGGAGATATGGCAGCAGGATCATCCGTACCCGCCGAGCCTACAGCAACATGTATTAATTCTCCTATAACCGAAATTACGCATACTACAACTGCTGCTACTGGTATAGGAACGGTTATTGGTCTTCCTGCGGGAGTTTCTGCGAGTTGGTATTCTAATTTGATTACGATTAATGGTACAGCTACTGAGAGTGGAATATTTAATTACTCTATATTTCTTGAAGGAGGTTGTGGAAATGTAGCGGCTACGGGTACTATCGATGTTCTTGCAGATATAACTCCTCCAGATATTACTGCATGTCCTTCTGATCAGATTGTTAACACGGTTTCTAATACATGCTCTGCAAGTGTTAATTTAATTGACTTTGTCAGTATGACTGCGGCTACTGACAATTGTACAGTTACGCCAACAATTACCCAAAGCCCCGCAGGTGTGTCTATTACCCTTTCAGGACACGGATCCTTCCAAACTGTCACCATGACAGCGGATGATCGAAATGGTAATACATCTACTTGTTCCTTTACGGTAACACTGATGGACTCTAGAGCTCCTGAAATCAACTGTCCGGGTCTTCAGGTGGTAAATTTGAGTAGTGAATGTAATTTGGTTTATCCGGATTTAACAGGACTTGTTTCAGGTAGTGACAATTGTTTGCCACCTACCTTCTCGCAATCTCCTGAACCCTATTCTGCAGTGAGTTCGTTCCATAATGATGTTCAAACCATTACTTTTACAGCGACGGATGTGGCTGGTAATACGACGACTTGTACGTCCCAAGTTAGGGCTATAGACGTTACAGATCCGGTCATAAGTAATTGTGCATCGGCACAGGATGTGAGTT
>CAYUZA010000010.1:14432-32115 GCA_964449535.1 uncultured Saprospiraceae bacterium | reverse complement strand
GCAGTTCGCAAAGTCGAAATTGCCCCGTATCAATACGCAGAACAGCCGGAAGGCACCTTGGTTTGCCTTTACCTATATTTTCCATGAACACTCATCCTTATTTTTCTTTCCAGTCTCCGCTGTCGATCATGGCAGCGGGGATATGGAAGGGGCGGGAGAATGGGTAGTTTGGCGATAGTGGTGAGATAAGTGTCTGTTATTTAGGGATATGCGTGGTTTTATGGGGTTGGGAACTTGACCTAAGATGAAAGAAATTGATATATAATTTGTATATAATTTTACAGCTAATAAATTTTAATTATTCGTAAAACGCAAGCCTTAAAGTAAAGCACTAATATGACATAAAGTAAAGAGCTATAAATAGTGGAGTCCAGAACCCACTCTTAAAAACGGGGCGAAATCCGAAAAGCCTTACGAGTAGGAGGAAAATTTAGAAATAAATAAAATGAAAAAATTAATGACAACCTTAGGAGCTCTTTTACTTAGCTCAATCTGTTTTGCACAACAATTAAAAACCTATAACGGCGAGTATGACCTCCACAGTTATGATGTTAAGGTTGCATATGGAATTAATCCAGGTCTTCTCGATGGAACGGCTACCTATTCCTATTACGAAAATGAAGATTTGGAGAGAATAAGATCAGGTAAATTTAATTACACGGGTAAATTAAGTGGAAATGGATCGACTTTAACAGTCACAATTTCAGGAAATTATAAAGAGAATAAAAAGCATGGTAAATGGGTTGTTAATCAATCCTTAAATGCTTCTGAAGTTAGAAGTCCAGGCAGGGTACCTACGCCTGCAACATCATATAATCTACGTTTTGAAGGTGATTTTAAGGATGGGCTTCCTAACGGATTATGGTCTTCTACATTATCAAGTACTCAGAAAGGTAAGACGGTTTCAGGGACTTATACTTTAAATTTCTCTAATAACGTAATCAATGGTGATTTTAAGATGATAGCAAGTGATTTAACTACAAGTATTAAGGGTAGTTTAGATAAAAATGGATACTTTACTGGGAAAACTATTGTACAAAAAGATGGAGATGAATATCAAATTACTTTTAATAATGGACTTCTAGTATCTCTTTTAGGAAGGAATCTTCAAAGCGGAAATATTTTTGATAATTATAAGGTTAATGAAGAAGAACTTGCTTATTTCAATAAGCTATTAAATGAAAAAGACTCTTCTATAATTGATGAAATACCGTTTAAAATAGTCGATGGGAATAATTATGTTATTGATAAACTGATTTCAAATGATTTTTTCGATGTAATGAAAAACGCAAGCCTTTTTAATGTTACCCCGGGTGATTTCTCAATTGATGAAAATAAAAGATATAACTGGGTAGGTTTTAAAGTCAGGGCATTAGAAAATAGTGAAACTAAGACGGAAAAACTAGCCAGATTAAAAGCTGAGGAGGAAAGGCTTCAGATGTTAGAAGCTGAAAAACTAGCCAGATTAAAAGCTGAGGAAGAAAGGCTTCGGATGTTAGAAGCTGAAAAACTAGCCAGATTAAAGGCTGAAGAAGAAAGGCTTCAGATTTTAGAAGCTGAAAAACTAGCCAGATTAAAAGCTGAGGAAGAAAGGCTTCAGATTTTAGAAGCTGAAAAACTAGCCAGATTAAAAGCTGAGGAGGTTAATAATTTAAATAGTAAAGCACGGGAATCAATGCTAAAAAAAAATTATGTTGAGGCAATCACATTTTGTGAAAAAGGTATTGAATTAGAAGATGATAATTTATATCTAAAAGGAAACCTTGCTCACGGCTATTTGCTTATTGGAGAATTTGAAAAAGCTCGTAAAATTTACCTAGAAAATATAGGTTACAGTATAAACAAAGAAACTTCATGGTTAAAAATGATTGAAATGGATTTTGCTGAATTTGATTCTAAAGGAATTAAGTCTAAGGATATGAACAGAATTCTTTATGAAGTTAGGATGAACAAAGAGGAACGACAGAATTACGCATTATTATCAGGAGATGAAAGATATAAAAAATTCAAAAAAAATAAAAAGAAAGCTAGCATTAACAAATATTTCAAGGATACGATATCAAATTAAAAACAAAATAGATATTTCATAAAAAATTAAAATAGGAAAAATTTATTGTAACTGTCAGCCTAATAATATGCACATATTATGATAAGATTATATATTTTGATCAACCTGTCAGCCTTAGATGTATGATCTATTAAATCGTATATCTTATCACAGATTTGCTTGTGGGTGCATGGGTCAGAACTGCCGAATCCTCTTATCTATTGGATGGAAAAAACATTGGATATGAACTTGGCAAAACGACATTAAAACTTATTTGTTTGCTTCAGAGAATAGTGGGTTAGCTACGATCACAAGTGCCTTGGATGGCATAAAGACCAGCAAATCGGTACTGGTACATGATTGTAATTCTAGCCACTTTTCAATCGACTCAAAAACACACCAAATCTGTATAGCACACCTACTCAGAGAATTGAAATATCTGGTAGAAAAACGCAATAGTCAGTGGCCCAGGCGTTTTAGAAACGTACTATTAAAAGCACTAGAGATTCATAGAGAGGGAATATAAAGTGCCCGACAAAAAGTAATTGGGAAACTAAAACGGATTATCAACACATTGATAGATGCCCCAATGGAACCCGATAAAGGAGCAGAGTATAAAAATTTTCGAAAACGAATGGTTAAATACCGGAACTACATCCTAACTTTCCTAAATCATCAACATGTCCCACCGAACAACAACGGATCAGAAAGAGCTATAAGGAATGTAAAAGTAAAACTCAAAGTCTGTGGTCAATTTAAAACACACAAAGGATCCGAGTATTTTGCCGTGATAAGGTCAGTAATAGATACTGCAATCAAACAGAATCAAGACCCTCTTCAGAAATTAATGGCAATCTCATAGCGCAGTTGCTCAACTATAATAACTATTTTCGTCTAGGATATGGCTGAGTAGTTACATATAAGTTTTTAATTAAAAATAAAGATAAAATATTGGAAATAGTAAAATAATACCAAAACGACCTGCCTCTCCAAATCCGATTCCGAAATTGCGCAATATTGTGCTACTAAGTTGTATTATAAGAAAAATAAATACCCGAGTTTAAAGGATGCAAATGAGTATTTACCTATTTGGGAGAGTATCAAGGTAGTTTTTATTAAGTATTAAAAGCATCAAGCTCTGAAAGCATTAAGCAATGGCTTATAAATGAAAATTTATTTATTAACCCAGACACACTTAATTGAACTATCCCTTTATTTGATAAAACTAAGCAAGGATATTATTTTGGGATCAAATTAAACGAACCAACTTAGACTATATGGTAAAAAAAATATTTCTCAGCGACATTTTCCTGCTTATAATCATCAGCTTAAATGCATTGATTATTTTTTTTCATGGATTCTTTCATGAAACTGCGTCAGTGGGTAAGTTGTTAGCATCAGTTGATCATATATTTACAATTTTGTTTGCGATAGAAGCAGCCATAAAAGTAAATGCATATGGTATTAAAGGGTATTTTAAAAACAATTGGAACAAATTTGATTTTTTACTCTTAATGATTGCATTTCCCTCCTTGTTAATGTGGATCGCCCCTGTTGATTTAATAAGGTTAGATTTCCTGCTTACTCTAAGGATTCTTCGTGTTTTTAAGTTTTTTAGAGTCTTGAGATTCATACCCAATATAGAACATTTATTAGGTGGATTGTTTAGAGCCCTTCAGTCCTCGGTTCTTATTTTATTAGCATTTTTAATATTCAATTTTATTTTTGCTGTATTATCATTTTCTTTCTTTTCAGAAATTGCTCCTGAGTTTTTTGCAAATCCTTTGAAAGCATTCTATAGCACATTTAAGATTTTTACCGTAGAAGGATGGTACGAAATCCCAGATACAATTGCTGAGAGAACCGATAGTGTGGCTTTCGGAATATTTTCAAGACTTTACTTTGTTGTTTTACTTTTCGGTGGAGGTATTTTTGGTTTATCACTCATAAATTCCATTTTTGTTGATAGCATGATGAGCGATAATAATGACGAGGTACTTGAACGAATTAATCAGTTAGATGAAAAAATTAATAAACTCTTAGACAAAGAAAATGAAATAAAAAAGTAAAGTAATCTGAATTAATTTTCTTGGTTATTGATATTTTATTTTGATGCCCTCCCTCAACTCAGCAATTCTATTTCAGCCTTCCATTTGTAAAATTTTATTTCCAACAAATTCAGAAATTAAAATTCCAAAACAGACATTTCGGAAACCTAAAAATATTATTTATGCTTAATTGCGCAAAATGAAAAGGTATTTATTACCGGTGATACTCGTATGCGGTTATTGATGGTTGAAAGCAGAATGCATAATAAGTAAAGTAACAGAAAAATAACAAGTTATGCCTTGAGCTTGTCGAAGGGTGGAAAGTTTGAAAGTATAAAGTAATTATTTGTAGGGATAAATTGAAATCGGCCATTAGAATGGCATTTGGCCATTCGAAAGACATACGACCACCCCTATGAATGCCAATTTGATTGGCAGAATTATGAATGATGAATGCGGAATGTTTTTTTCCTGAATAGCGTTGGCCGTTTTTAGGTAATGATTTCATTGTTGAACGTGTTTACCATTGGTGTTTTCACATCGGATATTTTTTATGCTAATTTCTTATAAAGGAAAGGACTCTTTACGCAATAAATTCATAGTAATTGTCGGTGTCTATAACCTTGCTTTCAGCTTGGTAAGTTTCTACAAACTTTTGAGGGAATTTCACATTTTTTTTTGACTTCCACTTGAATTCGTAGGCTGTTATTTTACCATCTATTTCTTCAATCCAGTCTATTTCTTGCTGTTGTACTGTTCGCCAAAAGTAGGTTTTGGCATAATTTTTATGGTACTTTAAATACTTAATTCTCTCACTGATTAAAAAGTTTTCCCATAGTGCTCCCACGTCAAGCCTGAGTTCTAAAGCATTAAAGTTTGATATCAATGCATTTCGTAAACCGGTATCGTAGAAATAAATTTTCCTATTGGTTTTTATTTCGTTTCTTAAGTTTCTGCTAAACGGATTTACCCTGAATACAACATATGCCTTTTCTAATAAATCAATGTAATTACTCACCGTTTCTTTGTTCACGCCTATCAGTTGTGATAGTTCATTATACGAAACCTCATTGCCTATTTGCAATGCCAAGGCTTGAGTGAGTTTTTGTAAGATATTAGCTTTTTTTATTCCCGAAAGCATCAGAATATCTTTGTACAAATAGCTATTGATCAGGTTTTCTAAAACTTCTTTTTCCTTGCCTATATAGTTGAACACATCAGGATACATGCCATAGATAATTCTTTGTTCAAGCTGCTTGCCAAGTTCAGAAAAGCCAATAGTTTGTTCAAGCTCTTCAAAAGAGATAGGGTACATGTTGTATTCCCATTTTCTCCCGGTAAGGGATTCGTTAATCTCATTGTTCAATTCAAAAGCCGAAGAACCACTCAGAATTAATTGGACATCTTTGAGCTGGTCAATTATGATTTTTGATGTGATTCCTACATTCTTTATTCTTTGCGCCTCATCAATAAAGACGAATTTTTTGTTTCCAATCAATCTTTTTAAGTAACTCGTGTTCGGTTCGGATAGTTGTTTTTGCACCGTAAAATCGTCTCCATCTAGAAATAAAAAATCTTTTTTCTCTAAAATATCTTTGATTAAGGTTGATTTTCCAACTTGCCTGGGTCCAATTAGCACTATAGCTTTGCCATTATTGAATTGTTCAATCAAAGTTTTTTTCAATATTCTTTCAACTTTCATTGTATTTAATTTTCAATTGCTCTGTACAAATATACAAACTAAATTCTATTAAAACAGCCAAATATTATAATTTATGGATGTTTGAGTAGCTAAATATTATAACATTTGGCTGATTAAGTAGCGGGGTGTGTTGTTTTTTGCTAAGTGGACTCATGGTATTCGTCTTATGAATGCGGAATTCGGAATGATGAATGCGGAATGATTAATTCGGAATGATGAAATCGGAAAGATGAATGCGGAATTCGGAATGATTAATTCGGAAAATGCGGAATGCGGAAAGATGAATGCGGAATTCGGAATGATGAATGCGGAATGATTAATTCGGAAAGATGAATGTGGAATTCGGAATGATGAATCGGTGTAACGATTTGATTGTGATGATACGTAGGGCCGAATTGAATTTGGCATCCTTTGCGCCCTTTGCGTGAAAAAAGCAAGCACTCTATTGTATGATTTACGATTAGTTTCCCCTTTGCGCCCTTTGCGTGAAAAAAGCAGGCGTGGAAACCGAGAATTATATTTGGTTAATTCCCAAAAAATCCCCATCTTGCTTACCATTATATCCACCTATTCTCCTGATTTATGTTCGGTTTTAAAGGCAAGTACGGTTTCTCTTTTTCCTGGAAAAGGCTCCTGGGTATTTCCGGATTTAGATCTAGCGTAGCACGTCGAACAGGCGTGCCTACTACCCGCGGTGGTCTTGAACGCAAGCTCGGTCGTTGGCTGCTTAGCTTGATTTTCGGTCGCCGGTGATGCGCCAACTGTATAGTTCAGATCCTAAATTAGATGATTTTCCCTAATCGTTTCAAGTGGCGGGCATTATGATCATCTACAGCTCGTTCAATTGCCAGGCAAGTACTACATACCCTGTGGAGAGCAAGGCCATGATGGCCCACAAGGCCCATTCTATCGATTTTCGGAAATACAAGCGGTCTATCCATATCGTAAGTAGCGATACGGATAATGCCGTAAGGGTTGACACCAATGGATCAGTGGCTGATAAGCCTAAAAAACCGGTAAATATGGCCAGTGATATTACCACTGCCATCAAAGCAATGCGCCCAAGATGGGGAACTGCCTCGCTAATGTTTACTATACCGAACTTCCAACCCTTTGCGAATAATAAGATGAATGCAAGCAGAAGAACAATACTCTCTTGAGACACCATACTCAAGAAAGGAGAGATATCCGCCCGCAGATTGTGCCAGTGTAGTATGCCTGACAATCCGAAGAAAAAGGTCATACCGGCAAAATACAAGTGAGGACGCAGCCCTTGGGCTACAGCTGCCCCACTTCGCTCATAACGCAGCAAATACCATACATATCCACTGAAAATCAGCAGTGCTCCCTCTGCGTAGTGCAAGATAGGCACCTTCTCAAACCATAGCAGGTAGGATACTGTAAATAGAATACCTGCCAATCCGTAAATTCCTAGTTGTCCTAAATTTCCATACCGAAGTCCAGAAAGCATGCAGGCGAGACCAAAGGCTCCAGACAAGGCGGGAAACAAGAGTGGCAAACTGACCCGATCCAGGGTCTGAATATCCTCCGGATACAACAAAAATACCAACAACCATCCACCCAGGGAAGTTATAGCCGCCCGAAGTGCCATGACAGCAGTAGGAGACATACGCTCCAAAGCCGTTTTCCACAGTAAGTTGTTAAATGCATACAACATCACAGAAATACCCAGCCAGATCATTAAGTTGTATATAGTTTTTTGTCGAGCTTATTTGGTTTAAAGAGAGGCAGAACTAACATTATTACTACCCAAACAAAGATACTAACTATACCTGTGGAATAATTGAGGAATTTTCTAAAACAACTTATTAAACATTATTAAGCAAGGGACCCTATAGTCAGATTTGTATTATAACCCTCCTGTATAGAGACAAAATGATTCTAAAGAATTAGATTAATTGCGTAAAAAAAAACTCCATTATTGCATCAACATATAATATATATTTTTACCTTTATTTTCATATTTAAAATAAAAAGTAGCATATTCAAATATTGGCAATATGTTGACACTCGGAAAAATATAAAAACAAATTTAATTAATACAACTATTTTATTAAATCTAAATTAAGTACGACTATTTGGTCATTTATACTACAAGGATGACCAATGCAATGCTCCGAAAGTAAATGCCACGGAAAATATTGATTCTATTGTTCTTGGTATAATTTTTTGGCAATTATTGTCGTAAATATCATAGTCAAAACTCCCGCCAGAGAATAGCGCAAATGTTTAACAAAAATCTTTTTTTTTAACCCTTTAATATGTTTATATGAAAAAAGCTGTTTGGAAATCTTTAAAAGCAAGTACTTGGTTACTTTTGTTTGGAATACTGCTTGTAGCCTGCGGAAAAAGCCCTGCCGGACCAGAAAAAGTCGCTGTTCAATTTTTAAACCACTTATCTAACGCAGACTTCGAAAAAGCTGCCGAGTTGTGTGACGAGGATACTAAAGGTTTAATGATGATGGTGGCAGGTATGGCCAAGACGAGCGATGCACCAGCAGAGCTGAAAGAAAGTACTAAAATGGGCAAAATCCAGATCATAACTGCTGATATCCAGGGGGATAAAGCTAAAGTGACCTACAAACAAGAAGGTAGCGAAGAGACAGAAGCATTAGACCTCGTAAAGGTAGATGGTAAGTGGCTGGTCACCATCAATAAGGAAGACCTCAATAAAGAGGATTCCATGAACGATATGAATTTCGAAGATCCTGGGTTTGACGATGATTCCATGATGGAGGATCAAATGGAATAAAATAATATTATAACCCCATAATTTCGTTTGGAAGGATAGGGGAGCCCAAACTGGGCTTATACCATCGGGTTCCCCTGCCCAAACAAATAGCCCTCCATGATATGATTAACGTTTATTCGCATCCTTAGTGCCCTTAGCGTGAAAAAAAGCTGGCACTCTATTGTATGGTTTACGTTTAGTTACCCCTTAGCGCCCTTTGCGTGAGAAAGCAGGCACTCCATTATATGGTTTACGTGTAGTTTTATTCTTTGCGCCCTTTGCGTGAAAAAAAGCATGCGCTCTATTGTATGGTTTATGTTTAGTATTATCCTTTGCGCCCTTTGCGTGAAAAAAAAGCAGACAGCCAAACATAAAGTCATTTACACTCTAAACAATCCATTTGAATAAAGTTCTGTTAGTCACTTTTCAGACAGCAATTTTTTATCTTTCGGAATTAAAAATGTAATTGGTGAAACCTGTTAATGCACATCACGGTTGGTGGGCGGCACTTCTGTTTATCATTTTTTCGGGTTTAAGTTATGTTGCTTATCGTGGATTCTTTCTTTGGGATAGCCATATCGAAGAAAAAACTGCCAATGAATTACGCAGCATTCCACGTTTGACGGACCAAGAGTTGGCCCTTCTTGAAGAAGGCGATATCATCATGAGGAGGGGATTTGGCCTATTTAGCGATTGGATTGCCAAAAGCCTGAATACTGGAGGGATGGATGTTACCCACGCCGGTATACTCACATGCAGAAATGGGAATTGGCAAGTAATCCATGCGCTATCTAGCGATGTATCACCAATAGATGGCATGCAAGTCCATTCGCTGAATAAATTTCTTCACTATTCTCAACCTGGAAGTATTGCTGTTGTGCGGATCAAAAATTTCACCCCGACCAAAGGTGTACAAATTGCCGAAGAAGCCCTTTATTATCTTAGTAAAAAGGTGCCCTTTGATCATCATGGCAATATTGATGAGGATAGTGAGCTGTATTGCACCGAGCTCATTTGGACCATTCTGGAGAAAAAGTTAGGTTTAATTCAATTGCCATCAGACCCCGAAATACGCAAAAAAATATACTATTCAATGCGAGGATTATATGATACTGCCTATTTTGATATGGTGCTCAACCAACGAGATGCACCTCTTTTAATCGACACTTCACTCAAGTAAGTCTATTACTGAATTATGAATCTTCGCGAGGCAAAAGAGCGACCCGAAATCTGCATTACATATACTCCAGCAGGTAATCTAGCGGTATCGATTTCATCTACACTATTCCGTATCTGACCCTGTAGCTTTATGTTCCCAAACATATCTAAAATGTGCCAGTTTTGTCCTATCAACTGTTTGTCACTTTCGAGGTAGATATGGCATTTACTGGGGTTGGGGTAAACCCGCCATTGTACCTGATCGTGACTATCAGTAGAGCTGTTATTTGGAAGGTTTTGTACATAAGCACTAAAATCAAATTGATGCAATCGCGCAGGTATATTTAGCGGCCCTGAAGCAATAGCTTCGCCACTCATCCATCCTCTAACATCGCTGGAGATTTCAATAGCTTCGAGTTGAGCCAGGGTGAGGGGCGTACCTAGTTCTATTCGACGTTTATTCCCGCTAAAGGGCTTTTGATACGGAAAATCCCATAGCAACCAGGCAAAACACGTATATAATCCAAACCCAACAGGCTTGTAACCGCACAAAACAATAACCCCGCTGTCACTAACTGAAGCTCCCGTGATTAGTCCATCTACCCAAAAACTATCTCGTAGCTCCGCCACATGCTCTCCGGGCCGGGCTGGTATGGTGTAGTATCGCGTGCCCTGGTCCACCCAGTTTTTGCTAAATAAATGCAGTGTATCTGATTGATAGAAAAAAGCCTCTACATCGTAATTGTGGTTGTTATTTCTGGGCGAAAAATCAGTCTGATCTTCATAAAAATAAGCTATCACTTCTGCCTTTCCTGATGAGATGGTCTCCTCTAACAAGGTGTCCAGCGATATTCGGTAAATCCGCAAGTCGCGTCGTGTTCCAGCATTGTTACCAATATCTCCAATATACATATACTGTTCCCCTTTGCTGATATCCTCCCAGTCTATGGCGCTCACTTGCTCCACTTGAAATGTTCTGACCAGATTTCCGCTACTGGTATCCAAACCATATAATTCTGGAAGCCCCCCACTATCATTATGAGTCCACAGATACGGGCCTGCCAGCGCAAGACCTGAGGTTTCCCGAAGGGTATTCGGTAGATTGGAAATTAATGCAGGGCTGTATTGGGTGACTGGATATACACATGATCCATCATTTTCGGTGGCGGCAGGATTGAAATTGGAAGCCTGAACATCGGTACAGCCTGCCTCTTGAGCCTCAACGGAAGACACAGCCAGCCACAATATCAGCACAAAAAAGAAACTTGGTTTGGGACATTTCATATGCATAAAAATACGGCGATTTTACCAGAGCTCTACTTATAGCCCATGAATTAATTCATGATGCAATCATGAAACAGTCACCTATTGCCCCAATAAAACTCGGGTGATATGTCCAGAAATTGCATCAATGCTCTCCATGCTCCATGCTCGGGTAGTCTGTTACTGCCATCTGAAATCCAATTCCGAAATCGCAATACAAGTGATGAAGTGTCGGGCATCAGTTCAAACGTTTTCCCTACATTCAATAGACGCACCAATCCCAAAATATGCTCTTCTTCAGTGGAAAAGGCAATTTTTTGCATCCCTTCAAAATAACTTTTCCAGTCCAGTATTATGTCTTCAGTTGGTAGTGCCAAATCCCATCGCTTATATTCACCCAATAACTCCTCAAGTGTCTGGTTATTCTGATGGTGGTAGGGCATTTGGAGGCATTTCCTGATTTTTCTCAAGAGTTGAATGCCTACTTTATGCTTGACAGTCATGGGTATAGGAATAACGCTGGAGTGTAAATACACCAAATCAGCTGTAGAGAATCCAAATAAATGCTCTGTGTTTTCCCCCGGTTCTTTATTAAGCCAATTTGCAGCTAGCATTGCCTGCTCATCATGCAGCAAATCTGAAAATACGAAGGTATGCACCCCCCGGATGGTGTTGATATGTGCTTTCAATTCCTCCCATTGTTCATTATCAAAAAGATGTAACAAATATCCTATATCATACGGAAAAACGCTTCCCTCTTTCATGTTAGCCGCAAAACCAAATAACTTCAAACCGCCTGCATATACAACCAGTACATGTAGGCTTTCCTCGGCTAAAGTGGTGGATGAATGAATGGCTAACGTGCCATATTCCATCTGAGCTGTTGCACGGGTGTGTTTTTTCCAGTCCAAGTATTTTCCCTGGTAATTCCATATGGAAGGGGACTTGCTCTCATACATCATGTGCTGTGCCGCCATGAAAACAGCTACGCGTTCCATAGTCATTTCTTCAGATAAGACAGCTTTTCGATAAATGTCCGCACCATTACCCTCTTCTGGGATATTCGACTTAGCCTCAACTAGCGAATCTAGAAAACCGTTCGTTAGATCATCGCCGCCGCTTAAAGTCATTAACTGGATAGCGCGACAGGCATATTGTAATACTTGAGTAGTTTCTATGCCTGATAGGTCATTAAAAAACCAAGCGCAACTTGTAAACATTAATTGTCCATTGCGCTGCATTTCCAAAAGGCGGAACAATTGATGTTGATCTTTTGCTATGTGCAGTTCGAGTTCCTGAGCAAAATTTTGCATCAAATGATCCGAACGATGGGGCAGTAGGCTGCCATAAGTTAAGAGTATTTCATTCGGGTTGCTTCTGGGTATCAATTGTCGCATCTGCTCATCGTACCATTGGTCAAGTTTTATTTTCAATCCATCCAAAGCACCCCGCAAAGGAGTACGCCAGGCCTGTTTCCAATGTGGTTCTCCGCCAGTTTTGCATCCGCAATCTGACCGCCAGCGTTCTACACCATGAACACATGACCACGAACTGCCGGGCACTATTTCTACCTCGCGCAGTATCGGATACTTTCCTATAAAAGCGCCATATGGCAGTAAGCTTATTTCACTGTCTCTTTCCATTTCGTGCAGACAATAAGCTAGAGCCATTTCGCCAAAACGGTGATGGTGCCCGAAGGTTTCTCCATCAGTGGCGATATGCGCCAATTGCGGCTCCAAATTTTCTTTATCGAAAACAGCGCGAAATGCATCAGCCATGTTTTTGCCATCATTCAGCAGCTGCCCAAATGCGATGTCCCCGGCCAGTTTTCCGTTATAAAAAAACAAAACAATTTGTTGACCGGAGGGTAAATGGCATATATAAGGATAGCGCGGATCTATACCCGGCTGCCAAGCGGTAGTTATAGGATCAATTGCACGCCAACGAGAGGATTGCCATGGGGCAAGTATCGTAAATGTAATGCCTTCCCCAGCCAATACTTCAAGGGTTTCGATATCTGCGGCCGTTTCAGCCAGCCACATCCCTTCCGGATACCGACCAAAGTGATGAGCAAAGTCAGCTATTCCCCATTTTATTTGAATGATTTTGTCCTTTTTTGAAGCGAGCGGCAATATACTGTGGCTATAGCAGGACCAGCAAATTGATACTTTTGTGAACCTATTCTGTCTGCCTCGATAATGGCTTCGTAGGTTTTAGGTGCATATTTTACCAGCCAAGCAAGCAAGGTAGGACCGATGTTGAAGCTTATATCGGCAAAATTATTTCGAATATCTGCGATTTTACCATCTGAATGCAGCAATTTAGCCCGGGTGTTGGGTTCATAACACTCTGCCAAAATTCTCTCATTCCAATTGTGAAACGGATGGGCACTTTTTTGCATTAAAATGGTATCCAACCAGGCATTTTCGCGCGGGGGTTGGTAAAAATGGCCATGGATGCAAACGTGCTTTTTCGTTTTTTCTGCTTTCATTACAGCGACTTACGCTTTTGGCTCTTTTTTGCTTTTGTTGGCAATAGCGGCAATAGCTGATAAATAAGGGTACTCAGCGGAGGAATGTTTATGCAGATGGAATGAGCTTTTCCATTGGAAGGAGTGTTTTGGCTTGCCGCTGTTAGTGTCACCGGAAAACCACTGCCCCAGTAAGTTGCCTCGTCGCTGTTGAGCGTAAGTTGCCATTCTGAAGCATGAGGTACGCCAATCCGGTATGCTTCTCGCCCTATTGGCGTCATATTATGTACAGCCAATATTTCAGACCCTGGCTGATTTCCACGCCTGATAAATGCTAACACGGATTGGTTAAAATCTCCAACCACCATCCAATCAAAACCTGCTGGGTCATAGGCTAATTCATACAGCGCCGGATTACTTTTATACAGGTTGTTGAGTGATTTTACCCAAGTTTGTACACCACGGTGAGAAATGTGCTGTAGCAATTCCCAATCCAGCGATCTGGCATGTGCCCATTCGCGTAATTGGGCCAGTTCGCTGCCCATAAATAAAAGTTTACTGCCTGGATGGGTATACATATAGCCCAGAAGCAAACGCAGCCCAGCAAATTTTTGCCAATCATCTCCAGGCATTTTGAGGAGGAGGGAGGCCTTGCCGTGCACTACTTCATCGTGCGAGAGGGGCAGCACATAATTTTCAGACCAGGCGTATACAATGCTGAAGGTGATTTGTTCGTGATGATATTTTCGATGAACTGGATCTAACTTAAAATACTTTAGGGTGTCATTCATCCAACCCATCATCCATTTCAATCCGAAGCCCAGGCCACCATCATATACAGGTCTACTTACTTTGGGGTAAGCAGTAGAATCCTCTGCTATCATCTGCACGCCTGGAAAACTTCCGTATATTTCGGTATTTAGATCTTTAAGGAACTGAATGGCTTCCAGATTTTCGTTGCCACCATATATATTGGGAATCCATTCACCCTCTTTACGGGCATAATCCAGAAACAGAATTGAAGCAATCGCATCGACCCGAAGACCATCCAGATGAAATTCTTCAATCCAATAGGCAGCGTTGCTGATCAAAAACGAACGGACTTCATGGCGGCCATAATTAAAAATATAGCTGTTCCATTCAGGATGGAAGCCTTTTCGAGGATCTTCGTGTTCGTATAATGACGTACCGTCAAATTTAAATAGACCATGGATATCTGACGGAAAATGAGATGGCACCCAATCCATGAGGACACCAATTCCAGCCTCATGAAAAGCGTTAATAAGATATTTCAGCCCATCTGGATCACCATAACGGGCAGTTGGAGCAAAAAAACCGTGAATTTGGTAACCCCAGGAGGGATAATATGGGTGCTCCATGAGTGGCATAAACTCTATGTGGGTAAACCCCATTTCCTGGACATAAGGCAACAAGATTTCAGCCATTTCCCGATAGGTGTAAAACGAAAGTTCCTCCTCCTCAGGTTTTCGCCAGGAGCCGAGATGAACTTCATAGATACTCATTGGGGAGCTCAGGCTATTCTGTTTGGCCTGATGACCCATCCAGGCATCGTCTGTCCATTGAAAGGTAGATTCCCAGACGACAGAGGCAGTTGCTGGGGGACATTCCCACTGTTGGGCAAAAGGGTCTCCTTTAAACATGTTCCAGCCGTTGGCACCTTGTATAAAATATTTATAATGCTGTCCGACCCCAATGTTTGGTATGAATCCTTCCCATATTCCCAGATGATCTGGATTTTTGTCTAAAGAATGCTGCCCCGGTGCCCAATGATTAAAGTCGCCAACGACATGGACGGCTAGAGCATTTGGAGCCCAAACGGCAAAATATACGCCAGTTTTGCCAGCTACAGTCAGCGGGCGAGCACCCAATTTGCGATGAAGGCGGTAATGTTTGCCTTCTGCCAATAGATGGATATCATACTCGGTCAGTTCGCTGTGACTGAGTACAGCCTCGGTAACCATGGGTTCATGTTTAGATCAAATGTAGGGATAAATTAGTCATTCTAATCCTGGAATGATGATATTTTGGTCATTTCAACTTTATTTTTGCTCAAAGTAGTACAATTTATAAATGATTATCAGTCACTCGTAAAAAAAAGAAAAAGGTTACTTTCTCATTTTGACAACTTATTGTACCTTTGCGCCCTAATTTATTTTTTAACTAAAATGTAATTGATTACATGCGTCATTACGAAGTAACATTCATCGTAGATCCAGTACTGTCGGGCGATGAATTAAAATCGACAGCTCAGGCCTATGTAGATATGATCCAAGGAGACGGATTCACTATCGTACATGTGGATGAGATGGGATTACGCCCATTGGCTTATCCCATTAACAAAAGACATTCCGGGGTTTATTTTTCTATTGAATTTTCCGGTGAAGTGTCCTCATTTATTGATCTTCTTGAACTTGCCTTGCGCAGAGATGAGCGTATCATGCGCTTTCTCACCGTGTCATTGGACAAGTTTGGTGTGAAATACAACGAGGATAAGCGCAATGGTTTAATAGGTAAAGCAAAAAAGGTTAAAGCGTCTGCGCCAACCACGCCAGCTCCAGCTCCAGCCACGGCTATTCCTGTAGCTGCTGCACCAGTTGTTGAAGCTCCTGCTGCTGTAGCAGTTGAAGAAGCTCCTGTGTCGCCTGCTCCGATGGAGACAGTTGCAGCGGCAACGGCTGCTGTTGCGCCAGAACCCGTAGCCACAAGCGAAGAAGAATAACCTATTTTACAACCACAATTAAAGCATAAACATCATGGCATCAAGAGATGATATAAAGTTTCTAAGCAATCCGAAAATCGGACAAAATAGAAAAAAATATTGCCGCTTCAAGAAGTTTGGCATCAAGCACATCGATTATAAGGATCCGGATTTTCTTCTTCAGTTCATCAACGAACAAGGTAAAATCCTTCCTCGTAGAATCACAGGAAATAGTTTAAAGTATCAGCGTAAAATATCTACGGCAATCAAACGCGCCAGACACTTAGCTATGCTTCCATACGTGGCTGACTTGTTGAAATAATTTATTAATCATTTGAAAAAGAAAACATCATGGAAGTCATTCTGCTTCAGGATATAGATAAAGTAGGCGACAAGAACGACGTCGTGACTGTAAAACCAGGATACGCTCGCAATTTTTTAATACCTAAAGGTATGGCGCTGGTTGCCAATAAAGTAAATTTGGCTACAATCAAAGACAAAATTCGTCGCGAAGAAATTCGCCAAAATAAAATGTTGGGCGAATACCAGGCATTGGCTGCCCGTTTGGCTACCCTTACCGTACGTATCGGTGCTAAAACAGGTACTTCTGACAAGATTTTTGGTAGTGTTACGAGCGTACAGATTTCTCAGGCCCTGAAAGAACAACATGGCATTGATATCGAACGCAAACGTATCCATATCGAAGAGGAAATCAAATCCACAGGCGAGTATACAGCTACTGCTGACCTGCACAAACAAGTGAAAGCGGCCATTAAACTCGAGGTGGTATCTGAATAAGGATTTTTGATTTTTATGGTTATACACATAAAAAAGGCTCCGCCAGGGGCCTTTTTCTGTTTTATTTTTCCGGGCTTTTATAGCGCGTCGTCTTCGTGCAATTTTTATTGAATTGATAATAAGTATTATCATTTAATTTAAAGCCATAGGCATCGATGATGTGTTTACTTCTCAAATTGGAAAGCTGGTCATTGCTCTGCTTCATCACACCCGGTGAAAACTTAGCGTAAATGGTATTTTCATATGTGTTTTGGCGTGAATTTTGCCATTTTTAAACAGAAAGAACTAAAATCAATTGCTGAATTTGATACAAACCGCTTCAAGCTTAATGCTGAACAATCACAACTAGGTTTTTCTTTCAGACCATCTGAATTTTACTAGTCCATTTTTTTTTCAGAACCCGCCCTTATTAGGTGATGTGCTCCATTACCTTTATCTTAGCGGATACGATAACAGGTTTTTTTCAATTATGATCAATGAAAACAACGATGTTTTATGGATTCCTGATGAAGCATTCCAAGTTAATGCTAATATCAGTCATTACCTGTCTTGGGTAAATGAAACCTACCAACTCAACATTAAGGATTACTCAGAGCTTTGGCAATGGTCTACTGCCGATGTTAGTATATTTTGGGAAAGTATAAGACATTATTTTAAAATTGACTTCCATGGGAATCCTGATCCCATTCAGCTTGGTCAAAGTATGCCTGATATTTCTTGGTATCC
>CAYUZA010000010.1:0-14422 GCA_964449535.1 uncultured Saprospiraceae bacterium | reverse complement strand
TGCGGCACATATTTTTAGAAATAAAAAATCGGATGCAATCGCCATCAAATATGCATCTGAAATTCAGCCCCTCAAATCCATGACATGGGCTGAACTTACATCAAAGGTGATTGCTTTTAAGAAATATCTACAGGATTGCGGTGTAGTTAAGGGCGATAGAGTAGCTGCTTATATCCCGAATATTCCCGAAGCCCTTATTGGATTTTTAGCGTCTGCTTCCATCGGAGCAGTTTGGTCATCTTGTTCACCCGATTTTGGGGTTGACTCTGTAATAGAGCGCATGGCTCAAATTGAGCCTAAAGTACTATTGTGTGCCAATGGGTATAGTTATAATGGAAAATACCACAGTCGCATCCAACAGGCAGAGTCGATCTGCGCCCAAATCCCTTCTATCAAACACGCAGTTTGTGTTCCATTTTTGAACGATAAAGCATTTCCATTACCGGTTTCGACAGGTCTGGTTTCCTGGGTTTCAAGCGCAGAGGTGTTGGCTCAACATCATAAAGAGGACGATTTGGCCTTTGATCCGGTACCATTTGGTCATCCTCTTTATATTTTATACTCTTCTGGTACAACTGGTGCGCCCAAGGCTATCACCCATGGCCATGGCGGGATTTTACTTGAGCACCTCAAATATTTGTCATTTCACAACGATGTAAAACCGGGTGAAACGTTTTTTTGGTACTCGACGACTGGCTGGATGATGTGGAATTATGCCCTTTCGGCATTGCTATTAGACGCCACTTTATTGTTATACGAGGGCAGTGCTTCCCATCCGGATTTGAACGCTATGTGGTCACTGGCTGAAAAGGCCAAAGTAAGCCATTTTGGCACCAGCGCAGCTTTTTTAACGGCTTGTATGAAAGCAAAATTAAATTCAGGCAGCCTTTACGATCTAAAATATTTGCGGTCAATAGGCTCTACGGGGTCACCACTTCCTCCAGAAGGCTTTGATTGGATTTATAAACAAGTTAAACCCAATGTTTGGTTGTGTTCCATGAGCGGAGGAACAGATGTATGTACAGCTTTTGTAGGCGGCAATCCGCTACTACCGGTAAAGCGGGGCGAAATACAATGCAGGGCACTGGGCTGTGCTTTGTTTGCATGGGACGATGAAGGCAATCCTGTAGAAGATGAGGTAGGAGAGATGGTGGTTGTAAAACCTATGCCCTCCATGCCTGTATTTTTCTGGGCAGATCCTTTGAAAAATAAGTACAAGGCTAGCTATTTTGAGTATTTTCCAGGAGTTTGGAGACATGGAGACTGGGTGAAAATAACCCATTCAGGTTCGCTCGTTATTTATGGCAGGTCTGACGCTACCCTTAATCGACAGGGTGTTCGAATAGGTACCAGCGAAATATACCGCGCATTGGATCAGCTGCCAGAAGTTGCTGATGCTCTTATTGTGAATTTGGAGCTTCCCGATGGTTCACATTACATGCCATTATTCGTTCAACTGGCTGATAAAAACGAGCTGACAGATGAATTATGTAACAAAATAAATGCCACACTACGTAGTATGTACAGCCCTAGGCATGTGCCCGATCAGATTTTTGTGGTAGAGGAAATACCTTACACAATAAGTGGAAAGAAAATGGAGGCGCCTGTGAAGAAAATTCTGCTGGGACGTGCTCCTGAAAAGTCATATAATGAGGGCGCCATGCGCAATCCTGCTGCTATGGATTATTTCAAAAAGTTCCGAATGCCAGGCTAAATAGTTCTTATTATGAAGAGCATTTTTTGGGTAGTTTTTGTAAGCTTTTGTTGGACTGAAATGAGTGGTCAATGGGTAGTCCTTCCAGATTCGCCTGAAGAGGAGGGTATTTTTCGCTTTGATGACGTGTTTTTCTCGGGTCCGCAACAAGGCTCCTTGATTAGCCCTAATGGCAATATCTATACAACCAGAGACGGTGGAAAATCATGGGTTCTCGCAACACGGGTAAATGCATATTTGCGGGCTATAGAATACGCCGATACCCTTCATGGTCTCGCTTCAAGTCTTCAAGGACCCATGGTACGGACCATAGATGGTGGACTCACGTGGCAGGATATTACGGCTAATGTGCCCGGAGATGCCAAAGTAATGTGCGGCTTACACGCTGTAGATGGTTGGTATTTTGGTGTAGGTGTTTTTCATGCGCCTGCCCGATTTTTTCGAAGTAGGGATGGAGGGGATTCATGGGATGTTATAGCCCTAGACAGCATAGCATTTGGGTTGGTGGATGTGCATTTTACGGATAGTCTTCATGGTTTTATATTTGGGACTGGGCTTGAGGATGCGGTCTATCCGGAAGAGGGGAGTATTTGGTACACTTCAGATGGCGGTAATCATTGGATTAGGGTTGGTAGCACGGGTCGAACTAATACATACATTTGGAAAATGTTTTTTGCTTCTGCAGATACATTGTTTGCTTCAGTTGAAAATTATTTGGGTACAACTCCTGCTTATATGGTCTCTCATGATGCGGGTCAATCATGGGCTTACAAGGAGATTCCACTGGGCGATATCGGATTTTTTGATGCCCAGGCGGTAGGTTTTTTAGATTCCAGAAAAGGGTGGCTGGCTGGATACGGTTCTGGAATGTACGAGACCACCGATGGTGGTGACACTTGGCATGAAATTGAGGAAACAGCCAATATAAACCGCTTTTTTAAAAGAAGTGATGGTCAAATGATGGCTGCTGGTTTGAGGTTATATTCTTTTCAGGACATTACGGGTTTTGAATTGGATGAAACAAAGGATATGCCGCCACCGCCACATCGGATAGTATGGAAATCTTCAAATCCGATACAAGGTCATACTGCGCAGTGGGATATCCATCTGGATGCCTCAACGGTGGCCCTGATGGGTATTTATGATCAGCAAGGGAGACTTGTGAAAAGAATAGAGCAACGGATTCTTCCTTCGGGTATTTATTCATACCAATGGAGTAGCGCAGAGCTAGCTCCTGGGCTTTACTATCTCTCGCTGCGCACCTACGAGCGGCATCTTTATCATTCCTTCATTAAGTGACATCCCATTTTATTTAGCTTAATACGTTGCGATTTATTTTATTTATTTCCCCCAAGCAATGGGAGAAAGATTTTTTTATAAAAAATCTTTCTATGGCATATGCCACACTTTTTACCTATGCTATTAGGTGAATCTCCGTTTTTAAGTCTATTTGTTTGGCAACTAAATATGTAATCAAAATGTTATAGTAATTGCAATGCTTTAATTTATATGATACCAATTATTATTTTGGAACTAATAGATAACATCCGCCGTTTAAATAACGTTATTGGTCGAGTTTATACGTGTATTTGATGTCTTTTTAGGCATTTTTGTTTTATAAATCAATGGCTTAATGCAACGCTTTACCGCATTTTAGCATCTTGTAGTTGGTGTTGTTAGTGTAAAATTATAATTGTATTATCATATGAAAAAGTTAGTTTTATTTGTTTTAGGTGTTTTTATGCTATCATCGGTATATGGTTCAGGTCCTATATTGTCTTCAACGGTTAAAAAGCAGGTCGTAGTTCAGTCTTTTAATAGACTGCTCATTGAGGGCGATTTTGAGGTTCACTTGCATTATGGCACTACATCTGACGTGCAGATAGAGTCTTCAGCAGAAGCCATGGAAAATATTCTCATTGATCAGGATGGCGATGCATTGGTAATTCGCACTGCGTCGGGTATTCCTTCAAATGCTGGTAAAATGGTACTTCACATCGCTCTTGGAGATCTTGTCTTGTTGCAACTAAAGGATGTGCACTCAGTTGAATCTGTAACTCCTATTTGGTTCAATAAGTTGTCTGCATTTATTCAGTCTCATAGTAATACACGTCTTAAATTAGTAGGGAATGAACTTCATCTTAATGTTTCAGGCAGTGGTGATGTTTATTTGGATGGAGCAATTAAGGAGGCTCAAATAAGAAATGAAGGAATCGGTTCTGTTTTGACACAGCAGCTCTGTGTAGACAGATTGATTTTGCTACCTAAAGTAAAATCAAATATGGATATTCAATGGATGTCTGGAGGGAGTTTGCGCATGCAACCTTTACCGACATTGCCTGAAATAACTAGATCATAAAAGTACTTTTAGCGTATTTCAGAGTTTGTAGACATAAAAAGTAATTGGTTTTTCATACACAAGTTTAGCACAAAAGGGGGTCGGTACGAGGGTGTCGCCCCTTTTTTAATTTGCCATACTATTGGATACATTCGCTTTAGGAAGGATTTGAAATATCAAAATAATGAGTTCCCGGCTCAAATATTTGATTGCACAACTGTGCAATGTAAAGATAATCCTCTTGATTTTCTAAAAAATTAACCCCATTGATATTTACCCAAACTACAGGAATTTCCTGTTGAGATCTGAAAAATTCTTGATAGGCTAGGTGCACCTTCATGAGGTAGTCTTCTTGTATACGCTGCTCAAATATTCTACCTCTCTTTCTGATTAAATAAAGCAGCTCTTCCAGGTCTCGATGCAAATACAATATTAAATCGGGTTTTGCTATGGCCTGAAAAAGAGCATCGTATAGTGTCCTGAAGAGTTTAAACTCACGAGGATTGAGCGTGTGGTGGGCAAATAGTAGGGACTTCTGAGGGCAATAATCTGCAATTACTTTACTCTCAAAAAGATCCAAATTGGCAAAAACTTGTTGCAGTTGCCTTTGGCGTTCTGCCATGAAATGTAACTCTACGGGGAAGGCATGACGCTCTGGATCTTGATAAAAAATAGGAAGGAATGGGTTTTCTTCGAAGGTTTCATGCACCAGCCGCGAAGAAGTATCTCTGGCCAGCATTTCTGACAGGGTAGTTTTGCCCGAGCCTATGTTTCCCTCGATGCATATAAATTCGTACCGGGTAGTCATGCCTGTGATGTTAAACTTATCGCTCCATAAAGATAGTAACTTCACTATTATCTCGGCACGAATCGTATAACTCCCATATGGGTTTTTGCTGACGAGGGTCGATCCAGTCTTCTGCAATTTCTAATAAAGGCACGAGGACAAACATACGTTCATGGATAGCTGGATGTGGAATAATTAAATTTTCCTTTTCAAGGCAACTCTCCCCGTAATATAGAATATCTACATCTATGACTCGGGGCTGCATATGTCCTTGTTCGCTAGATCGTCCAAGTTGTATTTCGCATAGCTTAGTAATGGCTAACAAATCTTCAGGATTTAGAATTGTGTTTGCTTCTAATACTTGATTCAGGTATGTTTCCTGTCCTTTAGCTGTACCCCATGGTTCAGTTTCGTATATGGAAGATAATTTGGTAAGACTAACACCATGTTCTGACAAGAATTTTTTTGCGTTTTCAAGATTTTTGCCCTTATTACCTTGATTGCTGCCCAGAGCAATATATGTTCGTGTCATACTTTTTTGGGTAATCAGGTTGTTTTATTCTGATGATTGCGAATTGCCTTCATGTATTTTTTTACCTCTTCTTTTACGACAGGACTAAGAATAAGTAAGCCAATTACATTGGGAAATACCATAGCAAAAATCATGGCATCAGAAAAATCGACAACCGCTCCAAGACTGGCAGAAGCGCCGATAACGATGAATAACAAAAACATTATCTTGAAACTTAAGTCAGCAAATTGACTTCTGCCGAATAGGAATTTCCATGATTGCAGTCCATAATAAGACCAAGATAGCATGGTTGAAAATGCAAAGAGAAATATAGCAATGGTGAGTACATAGGAAAATCCAGGAATCGTAGTTTCAAATGCTGTGCTTGTAAGAGTCACACCGTTTAGATTATCAGGATTTTCATACATCCCTGTAACAATGATAACTAAAGCAGTCATTGTACATATTACTATCGTGTCGATAAATGGCTCCATTAAGGCTACCAATCCTTCACTTGCAGGAAATTTGGTTCTTACTGCCGAGTGGGCAATAGCTGCAGATCCTACGCCAGCTTCATTGGAAAAGGCCGCCCGTTGAAAGCCTGTTATTAGTACTCCAATAAATCCGCCGGTAACAGCAGTTGGAGAAAATGCCTCTGAAAGTATTAGGGTAATAGCATTAGGGAGTGCTGATATATTAAAGAAAAGTATAATAAGAGCTGCTCCCACATACAATACTGCCATAAAAGGCACTATTTTTTCAGCAACAGAGCCAATTCGTTTAATACCTCCAATAATGACTATTCCTACCAATACGGCCATGATGGAACCAATAATAATACCCATGGCGCCACCACTCAAATTAAATTGGGTCATGAGCTGCGAGGTGGCCTGATTGGCCTGGAACATATTCCCTCCTCCCAATGAACCTCCAACACACATGATTGCAAAGAATACAGCAAAAATCTTTCCTAATCCTGTCATTCCTTTTTCTGCAAACCCCTTTTTAAGATAATACATTGGACCGCCATACACTGTACCATCTGGTCCCACATCTCTATACTTAACACCAAGTGTGCATTCTACAAATTTGGAAGACATACCTAATAAACCAGCTATAATCATCCAAAGCGTAGCTCCAGGACCACCTACTACAATAGCTATAGCTACCCCCGCAATATTACCAAGGCCAACAGTAGCAGACAGTGCCGCTGATAATGCCTGAAAATGACTTACTTCCCCCTGAATACTTTCATCCCTTATTGTCCGGGCTATGTCGCCCTCCTCAACACGTACCTCTGAATGCTCTTCGTCAGCAGGTTTTAGGTGTTCTACGTTTTTATATTTACCGCGAATAATATTAATGGAAATTGGAAATTTTCGAATATTAACAAAACTAAAGTATATAGTAAAGTAAAGTGCACCTCCGACCAAAATGATAACAACTAACGGGACTGCAACTGTATCGCTAACTTTAATTGAATAAAAAACTACTGAAGATATTTTTTGCGAAATCGGAGCAAACCAATTGTTGATTTTTTCATCCCAACCAACTACTTTCGCCTCTTGAGCAAGTACAAAAAAAGGACTAATCAATGCAGAAATAAAAAACGCTAATCTTTTCATAATAAACAATTTGTAGGTAAACGAGCCGCACTTAATTATGGGTAAATTACCTTTTACTGCGCTAATAAACTGCTTTCAAGGCATTCTACAAAATATTCATGCATTTATTGTCCTCCTCTTATTTACTTAATCATGTCCAACATGCATTTGATATGGTATTTTTTGTAGTTCTTCCTCTTGTGCTATTATCTTTGTATCCAAATTTGGTTTGAAATGGCAGTAGATCAGAAAAAGCTGGCTTGGATATTCGGTATGATTGCGCTGGCTGCGCTTAGCCGCCTTATTCCTCATCCGCACAATTTTACACCCATCGGCGCTCTTGGACTATTTGCTGCCGTTCACATAAAACCTAAGTACTTAGCCTGGTTGGCACCCCTTATTGCACTCTGGATTAGTGACTTGCTGATTATGAATATTTTGTATGCTGATCTGTATGGTGAATTTCGCTGGTTTGGACACAAATTCGTTTACGCAGGTTTTTTTCTTATATTTATGTTAGGTACCCTAATTAAGCGTATTAGTATTCCAAGAGTAGGCATCTTCTCTTTAATGGCTTCGCTCGTGTTCTTTCTGGTTAGCAATTTTGGCGTATGGCTTGGGTCTACCTTCTATCCTCAAAATCTAACAGGCCTCCTCGCCTGTTACACAGCTGGTCTACCTTTTTTAGGCAATACCATAGCTGGTGATTTGTGTTACACAGGTCTGCTTTTTGGGGCATTTCATTGGGTTAGCATTCGCGAAAAGTTCCACACAGTATCATAAAAATGGCAATTAATGCACCATTACCCACGCCTAAAGCCTTCGAAAATCAGGATTATTATCAAGAAAACGGTTTTAGGGTATTTACCTCTCTTTTTTTGAAAAAACAAGGGTATTGTTGTGGTTCCCGCTGTCGCCATTGTCCTTATAATTGGATCAATGTAAAAGACAACCCGCTCTTAAAACAAGAAGGAGATACTCACCTCTATAAAACATAAAGCTTAATTGTGCCTAACTAAGCATTTTCGCAAGTGTACCTATTACAAATCTAAGTAGTCCCTACTATTCCTCTAAGTCACCGGGATAACTGATTCTACCATGATAAATATTGCGAAGTGTTTTCTTGAATACTTTACGGCATACCTCCAATTCTTCAAAACTTAGCTCTGAATGATCCATTTGCCCCCCCTGTAGCTTTTGCGCTATGATTTTATCTACAAAGGCATCCAGCTCCGCGTAATTTTTAAATTTTAAGGTTTTTGATGCTGCTTCAATAGAATCAGCGAGCATTACTACACTTTGTTCCCTGGTTTTAGGCCTTGGCCCAGGATAGGTAAACTTGGCTTCAGCATCCGCATCCTGAGGAACTTGAGCTTTATATTTATGCAAAAAATATTCAACCCTCGTTGTTCCATGATGGGTTTTAATAAATTCGATAACTACTTGGGGAATTTTGTATTCTCTTGCCAAAGCTACCCCTTCTGTAACGTGCTCCAATATGATGCGCCCACTTTCCAAGGGATCAATTTTATCATGCAGACTTTTTACACCCGAATTTTCAATAAAATACATAGGGTTTTTCATTTTGCCAATATCATGGTATAAAGCCCCCACTTTAGCCAGCAAACTATTCGCCCCAATTTTAGAAGCAGCTGCTTCTGCTAGATTACCCACCTGAATACTATGATGAAATGTTCCTGGTGCTTTTATGGACAATTTTTTGAGCAATGGCATGTTCAAATCACTTAATTCTGCCAAGGTGATTGAGGATGTAAAGCCAAAAAGTCGCTCTAATAATGGAATTATGGGATATGCCAACAAGGTCAAAACAACATTTATGAGCAAAGCCGTATAAATTCTCCAGTTGATATCCAGCAGCCTTTCTCCACGTATGAGTGAAAGTCCCAAATAGCCCAGCAAGAAAGTTAGAAAAATGATAAATATTGACGTAAAAAATCGGGTCCAGTATCGTGTTTCTGTTCCAAATAATACCGCAACGAGTCCAGCAAGCACCATAAGTAGCGCATAATCTAGCCCTAATGAGGTAATCAGACTAGCTATCATTATCAAAACAATAACGGTAATAAATGCCAGCCGTTCATTCATGAAATTTTTGATCACTATCGGTACTATGCAAAAAGGCACGATGTAGGCTGATACCTGATCTACTTCTTCAATAAAGTAAACGATGGTGGGAAACAATACAAACCAAAGTAATAGAAAGCTGATTTTTCGGGTCCGCAATAACATTTCAGGCTCAACAAACCGCAAGTACAGGTAAAACAAACCTATGGTTAAGGTCATCAAAAGCAAGTTGCCCACATAGATTAGTAGTCTTGATTTTTGCGAATCGTTATTTAATAGCTGCCATTCCCGCAAGGACTCTAACTTTTGATACGTTTCCCCACTAATAGTTTCTCCCTGCCTTACTATTAATGTCCCTTGTTCGACACTCCCTTCAAAAGGTGAAATCTGCTTCAAATCTTCTTGTAGCACCTGCTGAGATAACTTGTTATCAACTACCAACGTCGGTCGTAGCACATCATCCATCAGCCCTCGAACAGAAGCGGTAACAGAAGGGTCCAAAGCGCTTCCAATAATTATTACTTCTTCTTTTACTTCACTTATTGTCTTATAATCCCTGCTTTGTTGTATGGTTGCTATGCCATCTTCATTTACAATATAAAATAAAGAGCTCTGATTTACTGCCTCAACTTCGTTTGCCTGTTCTTCCAACACTCCTTTAGTATATTGTTTTTTTAAATATGTATTTATATCATTTACAATATCTAAATTTGTTTTGTTTTGTGTTTGAAGCATCCCGTTGAGCTGCTCTATGAATCGATCGATAATCTGACTACTGCTTATCTCAGCTGGTCTATAGTATAAAAGGCTCTGAGAAGTAATCCGGAGCCTTATACTATCCATTTGGGCTTGGCTACGTCTGATACCAAAAGTAGACGGAGCATACATGTCATCATAGGCCCATTTGCCGCCTGTATTATAATGATAATGAAATCCAGGTTGGTTAGGTAGCAACATACTCAGGTATACAACTACCAGTCCAAACATGGTCAGTTGGATATATCGGGCATTGGTTTTGCTGATTGATTTCCAATCCATGTATCAGGATTTTTCAGGAATCCAAGGTATCTCTTCTGCATTCATTTGCAGACTAAGATACCTCGCTAGCGTAAAAAAATAGTCAGATAACCTGTTTAAATATCGAATGATATCCGGATGTATAGGTTCTTCTAGGTGTAGATGTATGGCGTTGCGCTCTGCTCTGCGACAAACGCATCTGCAAATATGAGCTTGGGAAACAATGGGATGGCCTCCAGGAAGTATAAAAGTCTTCAATGGGGGTAATTTTTCGTCCATATCATCAATGGCTTTTTCAAGAATTTCAATTTGCTTTTCTTCAAAGGATGGTAATTTTAATTCTTTACCCGGTGTGGCAGCCAAATGTGAGCCCAAAACAAAAAGTGTATGCTGTATCTCGAGTAACAGTGCTCTTACATCACTAATAGACATCTGATCCCTCAGTAAACCTACGTGGCTGTTGAGCTCATCTACTGTTCCATAGGATTCTATTCGGATGTGATTTTTGGGTATTCTTTTGCCCCCAAAAAGAGACGTTTCTCCCGTATCCCCCGTTTTGGTATAAATTTTAAACGCCATAGCCTGTCATTATTTATCTTCAAAAATACAACCCTTCCTCATAGATTTGTTTGTTTACAACCCATATTGACTATTAATCTGCTTTGGAAATACAATTTACCATATTTGTACCCAAATTTTCTAACCAGTATCGGCCATTAGGCCCACAAAAGAAAAGTAAATCCAACACACTCAAGGTTGGTGAAAATGCTTCCGTAAATCCAGGCAATTGCACATAATCCAACATTCGAGCTTCAGACTGGGCGTAAAATGTATGCCGAATGTCGTATGTTCTGCGATCCCAAATAGATGTCTGCACAGGTTTTATATAATTCTCTGAACTTTGTTTTTGAATTCCAGGGAGTAGAATAGCTTTAATTAAGCTCATAATCCGCTCATTGAAATCCCACAAAAGTTGTCCAGGGTTTTGATATAGATTTTGTATTAAGTAGGCATAATGTTCAAAATAAGGGGCACTGCCATAGGCGGTCTGTATAGCTTGCCAGTGCTTTCGAGGCCAGGCCTCATGATAACAAATAACAACCTCACGAATGGGACAATGATGCTTTGATTCTTTTTCTAGGGGTATCGATAAGCTTTGTAGCCCATTTTTTGAACGTATAAAGCAGCGATTACGAAGATCGTTTTTCTGATAGTTTTCTTGACTTTCTACCAACCATGTGTCGCACGACGCTATTAAGGACATGGTTAGTAAATCAGGAAAATATTGGGTAGGGGAGTGCAGAGTGTGCATGCTTTCAAGAAAATAAATAATCGTTGTTATCGGGTACGCTTAATGATAAAATAATATACCACCGTTTTTTCAAAAAAGATCGTAGGGACGGGTTGTGCTAAACGCTATCGTCAAGATAAAAATATAAAATATATTTAATATGCGTATATTTCTATTTTACAATGTGTTGCGATATATCAAATAAAGCAAGAGCAACACTATCAATGTAGTAACCGCGACAATGATGAAAAATCGTTTTTGTTCGCTTTGTTTTTTGCCTGTCGCACTTCCTGTACTTTTTCGTTTCGCCATGTCTTTTTTTGTGAAATATAGTCAATTTTACAAAATCAAGTACGATAGTGTTGTCTTTTTTATAATATACCTGGACTGTGTTCAGCAGGACGGATGCTCTTTTCTTTCTTTTTGAAAAAATACAATCCTGCTATGGCTGCTGCTTTTTGTATATCATCATCCCATTTTTTTAGCAGATCCGCACTGTAGTAAGAGTCCACAAATCCGGTATCAAAGCTGCCATCCTTGAATACGGGATGATGTATAACAAATTCCCCAAACGGTAGGGTAGTAGGTATTCCTTGGATGTCAAATGCCCGGATGGCATCTGTTAGTTTGGCTATAGCTGCATCTCGATTAGGTGCATGCACGATCAATTTTGCTATCATCGAATCATAATACATTGGGATCGTATCGCCCTCAACAAATCCACTGTCTACTCTAACACCCTCCATGAGTGGTTCTTTATATTTTTCTAATAATCCGGTGGCAGGCAAAAATTGATTATACGGATCTTCTGCGCATATGCGCAATTCCATAGCATGACCATCGATTCGAAGGTCTTCCTGTTTAAAATCGAGTGCTTCTCCACTAGCGACTCTAAATTGGTATGCTACTAAGTCTAGTCCTGTTATCAATTCGGTAACCGGGTGTTCGACTTGCAATCGGGTATTCATCTCCAAAAAGTAAAAATTTTTGTCGGCGTCTAACAAAAATTCAATCGTTCCAGCACCCTCATAGCCGCAAGTCTTGGTAAGCGCCACAGCCGCCTCGCCTATTTTTTTTCGAATAACGTGATCCAACACAGTGGAGGGAGCCTCTTCTACCAGTTTTTGGTGACGTCGCTGAATAGAACATTCTCGCTCAAATAAATAAACCGCATTTCCATAACGATCAGCTAACACTTGTACCTCAATATGCTTTGGCTTAGCCACATATTTTTCAATAAACACAGCACTATCACCAAATGCGGAACCAGCCTCGCTCATAGCACGTTGGACTTCTTGTTCAAAGTCTTCGTGGCGGTGCACTATTCGCATTCCTTTTCCTCCACCACCTGCCGATGCCTTTATCAACACTGGATAACCAATATCTGCTGCTATATTGGCTGCTTCCACCATATCGGTTATTTTATCTTCAGTGCCGGGTACCAATGGAACTCCCGCAGATTTTGCAGTTAACTTGGCCGCAATTTTCGAACCCATACGGCGCATGGCGTCACCACTTGGTCCTATAAATATTATGCCTGATTGTTTCACAGCATCCGCAAAACCAGCATTTTCGCTTAGAAAACCATATCCCGGATGTATAGCATCAGCTCTACATGCCTTTGCTATTTCTAAAATCTTCTCGCCCAATAAATAGGATTGGTTTGAAGGTGCTGGGCCTAAATAGTAAGCCTCATCTGCCATTAATACATGTTGTGCTTTTCGATCCGCTTCAGAAAAAACAGCTACGGTCTTGATGCCCAATTTTTTTGCGGTTTTAATAATGCGACAGGTTATCTCACCCCTATTGGCAATTAAGACTTTTTGTATAGGCTGTATCATAAATCTTTTATTATTTTTTTTATTAAACAAATCCAGCGATTTCGTTGCAATACTTAGCCATTTGGCTGCTCAATGCAGTAGGAATCGGGCAACCTTGTAAATTGCCTACAACACAAGCTCCCCGAAGTGCATTGGTGAGTATTACGCCATCACTTTCTAATATTTCTGTCAAATCTAGTGACTTTTCCTGAATGCAAATGGTCTTTGATGGACATCTATCTAGTATCATGGCTCTAAATACTCCGGCAACCGCACCATCAAATAATGGAGGCGTCAACCATGTTCCATGTTTAAGCACAAATACATTACTTGAGATGGCTTCAGCTATATTTCCTTGTTCGTTAAGTAATAATAACTCATCCATACCCCGTCTTGATTTTTCCCTTGAGGCAATAGTGTAAGGTAGAGCACTTAGACTTTTTAAACTTGTATAGGAAAGTCCGTGCATGAGTTTTACCTCTTGAGAAACCGAAACTTGCAGGGTTAAAGGAGCATTCGGTATGGATATTTCTTCTTGTCGAAAATAAATCTGCAATTGCTCTTTACCCGATCGCGTGTATCCGCTGCTTCCATCGATGCAGAATCCTATATTGATTTTGGAGTTCGGGAAGGACTCAATTTCCGCTGACAAATAGTGGGTCAAATCTGCTATTTGTAGCTTAAAATCGAGATAATTTGCACTTCGCTGGATTCGTGCAAGATGGTAATTCCAAAGTGGTGCTTTATTTCCCCTAAATCTTATGGTTTCGAAAAAGCCTTCTCCGTACCAAAGCCCCCTGTCATTGATTCCGATCGACCCTGGATTTTTGGTAAGGTTATGAAATAATGGCTTATTCATTTGATTGGATCGGGATATAATTTGCAACAAAAGTAAGACAAGGTGACCATTTAATGATTGTACCCTCTATCTTCAGTATGCGTAAAAGTAATTTTGGCGTTATGTGCAAGCCATAACATGGTGTAGACTAACAGCATATATGATTATGACTATAAGCTTGATGACTAAACATTTCCATATTTAGAAGGAAAAGATTTGCAAAGATATTTTCAAGGTAAAAATTCATCTTATTTAAAAATATGGTGATAACCTTGCGGCTCCAAGAATATATGAAATTTTTAGCAGTCAAAAAATTATTATTAGAGAGATAACAGGGCAATATCCACATTCAATTATTTTATGTTATTCAAAGGATATCATATTGTTCAATATGAGTAATATTGCAATCAATAAAAA